>JADFYF010000009.1 GCA_015233165.1 Candidatus Omnitrophota bacterium | reverse complement strand
AGGCCTGGCATTTTACGGAGTCCATGATGAGAGGTGAAAAGGATCGCTGGAATATTATTAAAACGGTCGTTGAAAACAAGATTCGTCGAGTCTTTTAAAGAATAAGAAAGGTTAATCCCATGCAGAAACCCACTAGAAAAAACTCACATAAGGAAAGAATATTTTCTTTGCCCTCGAACAAAATTGATTTTGAGTATCAGAAAGAACATCAGGAAAAATCTCAAAAGCCGGAATCATCCGGTAAGAGGGTTAAAACAGGAACAGCGTTAACGTCGTCTCAAGTCAGGGTGTCGTTGAAGAAGCTGACCGGATGGCATTTATCCGGGGATAGTAAGATAATTTATCGGGAACTAATTATTCAGGACTTTATGGCGGCTATCGATTTGATCAATCGGATTGCCGAGATTGCCGAAGATGAGAAACATCATCCGAATATTCACCTGACAGATTATCGAAAATTACGTATTGAATTGACCACGCATGATCTCGGTGGGATCTCAAAGAGTGATTTTGTCGTTGCTGCCAAGATTAATGATCTGCCTGTCGAATTAAAACGTTAGTCACAAATCTTCCGTCTATTTTTTCACCCATAGTCATTTGAGTTTCATCCTTATTCTGCCACCGGCGGGATAAGGATGGTTGTTTCTTCAGGCATGTAACCGTCTGAAAGGACAGCATTTCAGGACGGTTATACCTCGGTACAATTGATACATTTTCAGGCTTCCCTAGAATACCTTTATCAGCTTAAAGGAACACTTGAAAGGGGGAAATAATGATTAAGACATTAAAAAGTTCATTGCAGATTTTTGTGGGAATGGCGTTAGCGATGCAATTAGCAGGTTGTTTGTTTGTGGAGGATGACGGTCATCGGGGGCATCGTGACTATCATGAACGTGGCCATGAATCCAGCCTTGATGTACGGGTACATAGTTAATTATCAAAAGACAACGGGTTAGGAGATAGATATGGTTATCAAGTCCAAGATTGAGAAGGCTCTGAATAAACAAATTAATGTGGAACTGGGAGCTTTTTATTCTTATTTGTCGATGGCGGCGTACTTTGGGTCTCATCACATGACAGGTTTTGCTGCGTGGTATAAGGTTCAATCCAACGAGGAATTCAAGCATGCGATGAGATTGTACGAATATATCATTTCCAGAGGAGGGATAGTTGTATTGACATCCATTGAAGCGCCGCAAGAGCAATGGAAATCATTCTTATCTGTTTTTGAATCGGCCTATGCCCAGGAGTTAACGGTTACGGGGCAGATCCACGATCTGATAAATTTAGCGAGATCTGAAGGGGATTATGCCACAGAGATCATGCTGCAGTGGTTTATTACCGAACAGGTCGAGGAAGAAAATACAGCCAAGAATAACGTTGAGAATTTTAAGTTCATCAAGAATACCACTGAAGGAGTCGTCGTATTTGATCATGAACTTGGACAACGTAAATAGGAATGGTATTTATTTCGAAAGAAGGATGCTATGACAAAAATACTCAACCACACCTGCTCTCAGGCGGTACAAGCAGATGTCAACAAAGACAAAGCCAGAGAGTCTGTTAAGAACGATATTCAGGTGTCGCGTTATATCAGTGAGGGAAGCCCCAACACGCAACCGATGAATACAAAAGAAACAGACGCTCTGAAGGTTCTTGAGGATCATCAAGCGGCCTTTGTCATCAAGGAAGCTATTAAAGATGATCAGAGTTTAACTCCGGTGGCGAGCGCTATTAAGGTCACTGTGAAAGACGGGACGATCACTTTAGACGGAGCAGTATCCACAGACCAGCAAATGAATCTGGCTACGAATACAGCTTTGGCTTTGGCCGAAGGCGAAAAAGTTAAGAATCATATCGAAGTTACTCATAAGAAACAATAAATACAAGGAGTCTAAGATGAAGAATACAAAGAACTCAAAGAAGCTGTTTGTAATGGCATCCATTCTGTTGTTGGGTGTTTTAATTCAGGTTCAACCGGCGCAGGCCTGGTCTTTTGATTTTGGATGGATGAGTCCCCAAAGATCAAACCGGGTGTATACACAGGTTGTCGTCGGTAATGACAGGTATTATTACAACGATGGAGTTTATTACACGGGAGCACCCGGTCGCTATGTGATAGTGGAGGCGCCTGTGGGAGCTGTGATTTATAACGAGCCCGCTCATTATCAACGCGTGGATATGGATGGGGAGGTTTACTACAGGTCGCATAATGCGTATTACAGACATGGCCCTCGTGGTTATGAAGTGGTTCGCGCTCCCATTTATCGTGGGCATGATAATGGCAGACGTGATGATGGTAAACATGATAAGAACGAACGAGGTGAAGAAAGAGGCAGGTAGTTAAAGGAAGGTCAAAATTAGTTAATAGAGTAACTAGGTCTGCCTAATCGCAGGCAGGGAGCATCAAATGAATAAAATAATGAGAATGTTTTTAACAGGTGTTTTTCTTTTAGGTTCCACAGGGATGCTCATGGCCGCCACAGGGTCTTCGACCTTTACGGTATCAGCCACAGTACCTGCTCCGACGAGTGTCAGTATTTCAGCCGCGAGTGTCAATGCGGTAGGAACTCCTGTCTTTACTCCGGTTGCAGGGACGGCATTATCGTTAGATCCTTTAACCTTCAGCGCGGCGAACCAGATTTATACGGCAGATCATTATTTTGCCATTAACGTCGGCGCTGCCGGTGGTTCTGCAGCTTCTACTGTTGTGACTCTAAGTTACACCGAAGGCGCTAACCCTAATAATGTGGCGGGTGGTTCTACTTTTGGTTTAGGTTGGAAAACAGTCGGAACCTTTGCTAAGGAATTCGGAGCCACAGAGACGTCGCTGACGGCTCACGGAACCAATGGTAAGAAGTTGCTCAAGGATTTATCCGGAGAAACGGTCACGGCTGCTGAATTAGGTTCAGGCACCTTCCGTTTATATCTGGGTCTTGAAACGAATCCTCTTGCTGTTGGCGAACCTGCCGGAGCTCAAACGTTTACCAACTCAGATAAACCCGGCTCCTATACAGGATCCTTGGTTATCTCAGCGACGGTAACCTAATAATAGGGGACAGCTTCTTAGGCATTCAACAATGAGGAAGCTGTCCTTTGTTTCTTCAAGAGAGAACACTATGAATATTTTAATGATGACTAATACCTATAAGCCCATCGTGGGTGGTTTAGAGAAATCTGTGAGTTGCTTTAGTAAGGAATACAGGGATGCAGGTCATCGGGTCATTATTGTTGCTCCTGAGTTTCCGGATATGCAACCGGAAGAAGATGTCATTCGTATTCCCTCTATTCAGAATTATTACGGATCAGATTTTTCTGTTCAGATGCCGATTCAAGGAACATTAACGGAAGCTTTGGGCGATTTTCAACCTCACATTGTCCATGCTCATCATCCGTTCTTTATCGGTGACACCGCTTTGAGGATAGCTTCTAAATACAATGTGCCTCTGGTATTTACCCACCACAGCCTCTATGAAGAAAATGTGCATTATATGCCCGGCAATGAAGAAGCCCTTAAACGTTTTGTTATCGAATTATCCACGGGCTATGCCAATCTGGCAGATCATGTGTTTGCTCCTAGTGAAAGTGTGATGCAGATGATGAAGGAGAGAGGGGTAGTCACAGCTGTTGATGTTGTCCCGACGGGAATCTACACGGCTTCGTTTACCAAGGGAGCCGGTAAGACTTTTCGCAAGAAATTAAATATTCCTCAGGATGTTTTTGTGGTGGGGCATATAGGACGACTCGCTTCGGAGAAGAACTTGGAATTCATGACGAAAGCTGTCGCTTTGTTTCTTAAGAAAGAACCTAAGGCTCATTTTTTAATAGGCGGTACGGGTCCTTCAGAAGATTCCATTAAGGAAATTATGATGCAAGAAGGTGTGATGGATCGTCTGCATTTAGCAGGGATGCTTAAGGGGAAGGACCTTGTCAATGCCTATGACGCGATGGATGTGTTTGTCTTTGCCTCTCAAAGTGAAACACAAGGGTTGGTAGTCACAGAGGCGATGGCCGCAGGTATTCCTGTGGTGGCGGTGGATGCTCCCGGAGTTCGGGAGGTTGTTCAAGATTTTGTGAATGGTCGTCTGTTGATGAATGAAAATATTGAGGATTTTGTTTCTGCTCTTGGGTGGATTAGAAAACAGCCTGTTTTTCGGATTAAGAAAATCAGAGAAGCGTGTCAGATAACAGCTCAGAGATTTGAAATGAAAAAATGCGCTCAAAAAGCATTGGATATTTATATATCGTTGTCAGTGAATAAGGGATTTTTCCGTCGTAAACATGCGGATGGTTTTTGGTCTAATGCTATTCGATCTTTTCAGGTTCAATGGGGAGTGGCTAAGAATTTAACTCATGCCACTGAAGCTTTGCTGATTAATTAACCAAAAACAAGGAGAGTGTCATGGAGAACGAAGATTGCATCAGAAGTGTTCTGTCCGATGTTGAGAGCAAATTAAAGCAGGGCCAGGAGAAGTTAAAAACGGTGGTGGCTGATGTGGATAAACAAGTTCGTGATAATCCCTGGCCGGTCATCGCCGGAGTTGCCGTCGGGTGTGTGTTGTTGGGGTTTATTATGGGAGTCAATAAGAGGAATTAAATAACGAGTGAACTATAACTTAATTTGTCATCCCCGAATGCTTTAATCGGGGATCCAGGGTTGGCGCATATTCTGGATTCCCGACAAAAACATTCGGGAATGACAGCAGGTTTTAATCAAATTTCTCCAAAAGGACACAATGAATAAAATTCTCATGACGGGTTTATGTATTTTTGTTTCCAAATTTTTGCAGGGGACAGTGGCGTGTGCGGAAGATGTAACGAGGGTCAGGCTGGCGACGATGTATTTGCATGCTGTTAAGGTATCCCGTTTATTATTTATTAGTCTTTTGGGGTCAGGGGCATGCCTGGTGCTTCTTTTGACAGGTGTCGTTCTTATTCATTGTACGATTTTCATTTATGCCCCATGGGAGGTGTCTGTCAAAGTGACGGTCACCTTGATTTGCGCTGTTTTTTACCTTCTGTCAGCAGCAGCTATTGTTGCGTATTTTTTTACCAAGGACAGATGGATGGCTATGTTTAATACTGATAGCACGATCAAGGAATTAACAGGTCAATCATGATTATTCAGGTGAAGACATTTGTAATACAGTTACGGTCTTTTCTTAGCCGCAGTGAATGGGCTATTCGTCTGCTTAGACTCTCCAGGTTAAAGGAGTCGGCCCAGAAGCCCGGACTCGTGATGATTCAGATTGATGGGTTATCTCAGACTCAATTTCAGAAAGCTATCAGCGACGGACATCTTCCATTTCTTAATTCTCTGCTGCAGAAAGAACGTTATGCCCTTCACACTTTTTATTCAGGGGTACCTTCGAATACACCCTCTGTCCAGGGAGAACTCTTTTACGGTATCAAAACCTGCGTTCCTGCGTTTAGTTTTGTAGATAACAAGACGGGACAGCCTATCAAGATGAATGATACCGCCTATGTTTCTAGCGTTGAGGCGGATTTAAAAACGCAGGGTCAGGGATTGTTATCGGGAGGAAGCTCCTATTCCAATATTTTTGCCGGAGGAGCCGAGGAGGCGCATTTTTGTTGGGGGAATATGGGTTGGAAGGGGTTCTTACACGCGGTTAATCCATTGGTATTTCCTTTCCTGGTGATTTTATACATCGACATTTTTATAAGAACGGTTCTTTTATTGACGGTGGAATTGGTCATCTCCATTTTTGACTGTATTCGGGGGACGCTTAAGGGAAGGGTGTTCTTAAGAGAATTAGAGTTGATTTGGTTAAGAGCTCTGATCTGTGTTTTTCTTCGTGAATTTATTACCGCTGGGGCTTCGATAGATATCATTCGCGGCCTGCCGGTTATTCATTTGAATTTATTAGGATACGATGAACAGGCTCATTGCCGAGGACCTTCCTCCAAGTTTGCGCATTGGTCTCTTTTGGGAGTTGATGATGCCATCCGACGGATTGATCGTGTGATCAAGAAATCAGCGTATCGCGAATATGATTTATGGGTATACAGCGACCATGGACAGGAAAAGACTGCTCCGTATCTGATTAAATACGGCATGACGATTGATCAGGCGATTGAGAAAATATTTAAGGAGCCTAAAGCGATTGTCGCAGCCATGGGTCCTGTGGGGCATATTTATGTGCAAAGAGATTTAGCCAAGAATCAGATAGAGTTCTTCGCCCGGAAATTGGTGGAGGAAGCGCATATTCCATTGGTGATTGTTCCTTTAGGTAATCATAAAGCCTTAGCATGGACTAAACGTGGCGCATTTATGTTACCTGAACAGAGCAAGGACGTCTTTGGCGAGGATCACCCTTTTCTTGGTGAAGTTACCGAGGACGTTTTGCGTGTCTGTCATCATTCTGATGCCGGTGATTTTATTATTTTGGGATGGTGCAAAGACGAGGCGGCGATCAGCTTTCCATTGGAATATGGGGCTCATGCCGGAGCGGGGCCTGAAGAAACAAAGGGTTTTGCTCTTCTTCCGATGGATGTGGATATTGAATCTAACGGCAAGAATTATATTCGACCGATGGATTTACGAAAAGCCGCGCAGAATTTCTTAAGTGAAAAATCTTTTTATCGAATTTCTAAGTCACCTCAGAGTGTTGATTCCAAGTCGCTACGCATGATGAGTTATAACGTCCATGGATGTAAGGGGATGGACGGGCGGATTTCCACCGATCGCATCATCCGGGTCATTGCCCGCTACAAACCTGATGTTGTGGCCTTGCAAGAGTTAGATTCAGGACGTTTGCGTTCGTTTGGAATTGATCAGGCGCAAAGAATTGCCCAAAGATTAGGCATGTTTCTTCAGTTTCATCCCGCCTTTAGCAAGGATGATGAGCAATACGGCAATGCCATTCTCAGTCGCTATCCTATGGCGTTAATTAAGAAAGACGTTTTACCTAAGTTGTGGGACAAGGCCTTCCTGGAATTTCGTGGAGCCATTTGGGTGGTGGTCGATTTTCAGGGAACAAAAATCAATATTATTAATACGCATTTGAGTTTATGGCCTAAGGAACGGCTGCTTCAGATTAAAGCCCTGTTGGATGGCAATTGGGTCGAACATCCGGATTGCAGCGGACCTGTCATTTTGTGCGGAGATCTCAATATGGTGCCGAACTCGCCTGTCTATAAAGAAATCTGCAAACGATTTAAGGATAGTCAATTGATGGTGGAAGGTTCTAAACCGACGAAGACTTGGTTGGCAAGATACCCTTTGATGCGTATTGATCATATTTTTGTGACGCCGGAGTTTCGGGTGGATTCTATTGAGGTGTTTCATACGGCGTTAGAACGCTTGGCTTCCGATCATTTGCCGATTATCGCAGAGTTAAGTTTTGAGCAGATAGAGTTGTTGGCAGTTAACCCCATTCATAAGTCATCCACCGTGGATGCAGATACAAAGGAGTTGTTTCTATGAGGAGAATATTATTTGTTATGTTTTTGGCTGTTGTTGTCACAGTCTTAAGTTCACCAGGTTTTGCCAGGGAAAATATTCCCGCTGACGTTGCTTCTCCCGGTCAGTTAAGCGTGGATGGGGGATTAAATGGCGTTTCCCTGACGGGATTAACCACCTTATTGGTAGGGACCTTAGGGGGGGCAGAGAAGGATATTTTTACAAGCAACATCTCTTTGGCAACTGTCCCGGCCGCTGTCTCTAGTAGTTCGAATTTGCAAGGGACTGTCGTATTCAATAGCAGTTCAACCGTCTATGGAGATATGGGGGCCACCGGAACAAGGCTTCTTTATATCCAATCGATGGCAGGCACGACGGTCAATTTTCTTGGGTCCGTCTATTCAGGGACCTTAGATTCTGCAACGGGGACAACAAATTTTATGGGGCCAGTCAATATTGTAGCGACGAACTTTACGGGTGACGGCACGATCAGTCTTGTGGCCAATGCGACATTGACGGGAGCTATGACAACCAATACAGCTCAGACGGGGACGTTGTCCTTGGCCGGTGGAAGCGAACTGTTTGGCGCTGTCGGTGGGGCGAATGGGGTTAGATCGATTAACGTTGTCGGCGGAAGCAATTCGGCCGGAGTTAACGCAACCATCAGTGGCGCCGTTGACACCTATGCCTTTTCTCTGGGAACCAATACGTTAAATATCTCCGGAGCTTTAACGATGGCATCTAACGGAGTTATCGATACCATCCTGTTTAGCCCGTCGGTGTTTGGTCATGTTGTTGTGACAGGTGGGCCTGCGGATCTTGGAACAGGACTGGCTCTTAATGTGAATATCCCCTCAACATCTTTAATCAAGGTGGGAGATCAGTTTAATGTTGTCCAGGGCAGCGGTTCTGGCGCCATTGCTACGGTTGCAGATCCCACCAATCCTCTTTACAAATTTTCTATTGTCACGACTCCGGCGGGTCAGGGCCAAATACAAACATCGAGCACGCCATTGCAGGCAGGTCAGAATCAGCCCATTGCGGCCGCTGTCATTCCTGTTTTAGAAGCGATTCCGACAACGCCGGATATCAATACGGTTTTAACGTCGATCAATGCTCTGACGAATGCCAATGCGGTAGCAAATGCGGAAGCGCAGTTAGCCCCATCCACTCCGGCGTTATCAGCTCCTCTGGTGATCTTTCAAGGGATTCGTCAGTATCAGGATCTTTGGTTATCTCGTTTGGATATGTGCAGCCATTTTAGTACGACAGAGGAAGAAAATACGAACTGCCAAGATAATGCTCCTGTGAGTGGTTGGTGGGCTAAAGGGTTTGGGAATTTTGCTAATCAAAGCGCCAGGAATGGTTTCACGGAGTATGACAGCAGAACCTATGGCAGCATGATTGCTTACGATGTTCCCATTGGTCTTAACACCCGGGCAGGTTTAGGTCTTGGTTATGGACGAAGCACTATTAACGGAAAGACATTCGACGCTAATGTGGATATGAATACCTACCAAACAACGGCGTACATCGGTCATGAAAATGGACCTTGGTTTACGGATGCGAGCGCGTCCTTTGGTTGGAATGACTATTCAGGGATGAGACACATTGTCTATCCCGGCGTGGATCGTACAGCGAATTCCAGGTACCAAGGACAGAATTACACCTTTTTTACGAGCAGTGGGTATCACCTGGCCGTTAAGAAGTTTGTCATCACGCCGATTAAGACGATGCAGTATAGCCGCTTGCATCAAAGAGGGTATACGGAAACGGGAGCCGGGGATATCAACCTTCGGGTTAAGTCGAAGAACTATGATTTTCTGGAATCAGGGTTGGGGGTGAAGGTGGAGCGTCCTTTGAGTTATAAGGGGGGGACTCTTGTTCCTGAAGTTCATACCCAATGGCTTCATGAACTTTTTAGTCCAAGAATGTCGCAGACAGCTTCGTATACAGCTTCGGGATCAGGAGAATTTACAACGCCGGGTCCAAGACCGAATGCGAATACGTTTAATGTCGGCGGTGGCGTTTCCTTGTTGTCATGTACGTGTGGCAAGAGAACCTGGTCGCTGGAAGCTGTTTATGATTATAACTGGAGAACAGATGGGTATAGTGCTCATCAGGTGATGATGAGAGTGACGAGTCGTTTCTAACTTAAAGAGAGGGGTTCAATCATGGAATTCGCAGGCGATAAAAAAGAGTTAGTTCATTTTCTTGTTCCTTATGAAAAGAAATTCATTGCAGCAGCGCTGCCGCATGTTCCTTTGCCGATAGGCACCGTACAACTAACGCTGATGACCATTCTTTGGTCGGTGGGGATCATCTTTGCTGGTTATAGGGCTCAGGCGGATATGAGTTGGTTATGGATGTTTAGCGGTTGCATATTTCTTCAATATGTTACCGATATGCTCGATGGTGCCGTCGGACGATCACGGAATACAGGTCTGATTAAGTGGGGATTTTATATGGATCATTTCTTAGATTATGTCTTTCTGTCTTCCATTGTGATTGGCTATTCCTTCTTATTACCTGTTTCGTATTCACTATTGTCTATGCTGTGTCTGATGTTGAGCGCAGGGTTTATGGTTCATACGATTATGGATTTTTCTATCACGAATCATTTCAAAATAAGTTTTAGTTATTTTGGAGTATCGGAAGCCCGGATGTTGTTAATTGTTTTTAATACCATTCTGATCGTGACCGGTCCTGGTCTTTTGCTTCATACGTTTCCGTTTTTTGTCGGAGCGTTATTCATTGCCCTGGGCGTGACGGTTTATCGATCACAGATTACTTATGCTCATCTGGATGCTGTCCATCAATCGATGGAGTCTATGAATACTAGTCCCAAATTAGAAACTAAGGCGCTGACCATGAAGGAGGGGTCCAAAGAAGCTTTTAATCGTATCGATCGTCGACTAAAGGTCAGGTAAGTAGAAAGTTTTTATTAATCGAGGAGAAAATTATGGAAAACTCAATAACAAAGGTTCTGAAAGGTAGTCTGATTGTTCTTTTAGTATTTCAATTAACAGGATGCGGAACGCTTTTTTATCCTGAACGCCGGGGACAAAGAGGCGGACATTTAGATGCGGGTGTTGTGATTCTTGACGGGATCGGTTTATTGTTCTTCTTGATTCCCGGTATCATTGCGTTTGCAGTCGATTTTAGTAACGGAACGATTTATCTGCCAGGGGGACGTTATGGACATCTGAGAGAAGTTAAATTTGATCCTAAGCGTACCAGTTTAGCTCAGGTGGAAAGAATCATTCAGGATGAAACCGGCCGTAGCGTTAAGTTAACGCAAAGCAATATGCAGGTCAGTCGTTTAAAGTCTCAGGGCGAACTTGCTGAGCATTTCTCATCGGTAGATCAAGAGGGTAATCGTTTAGCATTGAACCGTTAATCAGAATTAATCTACTCCCCCCTCAGTAATGAGGGGGGATCAACAAGGAGACAACAATGGTTATTACAACAGGAACTATATTACTCGTCGTTCTAATTGTGTTATTAATCGGCGGATTACCATCCTGGCCGCATAGTAAGAATTGGGGATATGGCCCGACAGGAATGCTGGGTACCTTGCTGGTCATTATTCTTGTCTTGATGCTTTTAGGTCGTTTGTAGAATGATGGAATATCTGTCCCTGATCGCCAAATGGATTTCTGAGAAAGCGTCTCAGTCTTCCATGAGCTTTGTGGCCTTCCTGGTGGTCTTAGTCTGGGTCATCGTCGGACTGCCTCTTCATTTTAGTGTGACGTGGCAGTCCTTGATTAGTACATTATCGTCGGTGATATCTATCTTTATGCTTTTTATTATTCAGAATAGCCAGAATCGACACACGATTGCCATTCAGCTCAAGTTGGATGAGATTATCCGTGCCACTAAGGGCGCTCATAATGAAATGATGGATATTGAGAAATTAACCGACGAGGATCTGGCAACGATTCAGAAGAAATATGGCGTATTGGCGGAGCAGACCAAGGAGGATTTGAAACAGGGGAAACGCGATACCCATACACCTGATATTACAAACGTCATTGAAGAGGATAAAGAATTAAAACTATTTACCTGAGAAGGATCCGTATGAATAAATGCAAAATATTTCTTATTTTACTCATGACAGTCGGGATAGTTTCCTTGGCCTATGCTCAGCAAAATCCTGACCATTTAAAAATAGAAGAGGCCTCAGGAAAGGTTCTTAAGGTTAAAGCTCAGGAGAGTGTTATTTATTTAAGTTCATTCGGGAATCAAATGGTGTTCTTTGTTCCTAAGGAAGCCATTATTAGTCGGGAAACTCTTCCTGCGACATTAGGAGATATCAGGGAGGGGGATTCTGTATCTGTCAGATATTACAATTCGTCAGAGGCTGTTTATGTCGTTGTGAGTATCAATGGCAGTAAAGCCTTAGATGCTAGTCCTTAGGATGCCATAGAATGAAAACACAGGAATTATTTCTTGATCGCTTAGGAGGAAAGGTTCTGCAAACGGCAGAGAGTCTGCGTGTAGCGCTTAATTTTCTAGGGGATATTGTCGTGTCCTTGGGGCGTCTGATGACAGGCAGGTCTTTTTTTCGATGGAATGATTTTTTGCTCATTGTTCGAAGGTGTGGGGTGGATTCCTTGTTATTAGTTTCTTTGATTAGTCTGTTAGTCGGTATGATTCTGGCTTTTGTGGCATCGATACAATTAAAAATGTTTGGAGCGCAAATTTATATTTCCGATATCGTCGGAATTGCCATGGTTCGGGTGTTGTCGGCCGTGATGACGGGGATTATTGTGGCGGGTCGTATCGGCGCGTCGTTTGGGGCAGAGCTTGGGATGATGCAGGCTAATGAAGAAATAGATGCCCTTAAAACGTTAGGTGTTTCGCCGGTGGAGTTCTTAGTGGTTCCTCGTATTCTGGCCTTGGTTCTTATGTTGCCGATTCTGACCATCTATGCGGATCTGATGGGAGTCGTCGGTGGTTTCTTGATCAGTACGGTTATGCTTCATTTGAATCCTGTGGAATATATAAACCATACCCAGCTCTCAGTTAAACTCAGCTATGTATGGATAGGGCTGGTTCATAGTCTTGCGTTTGCGGTGATTATTTCTGTATCCGGTTGTCTTCGTGGGATGAATTGTATTCGAGATTCTGCCGGAGTCGGTATGGCGACGACCTCAGCCGTTGTCAGTGGAATTACCGGCATTGTCATTGCCACCGCCATCATTACCTATATCTGCCAGGTTCTAGGAGTGTAGCCTATGACGTCACAAGCGGAGGTTGTTATTGAAGTTCAAGGTCTGGATATCGGTTATGAAGATCATGTGGTGATGAATAATTTGAGTTTCAGCATCAATAAAGGCGATATTTTCATTGTGATGGGAATGAATGGTTGTGGTAAAAGCACCTTGCTTAAGAGTTTAATTGGATTACGCGCGCCAATGAAGGGAAAGATTTTATATGAAGGGAAAAGTTTTTGGGATGAAGATGAGACGGGCATGCAGATGATGACGAGAGGTTTTGGAATTCTTTATCAAAGAGGAGCTCTCTGGAGTTCTTTGACGGTCGAGGAGAATGTGGCTCTGCCGTTACAGCTTTATACAAAGCTATCGGCCTCTGAGATCAAGAAGAAGGTGGCGCTAAAGCTTTCTAAAGTAGGCTTAGAGGGGAAGGAAGATGATCTTCCCTCGGGATTAAGCGGAGGCATGCAAAGAAGAGCTAGTCTGGCTCGCGCCATTGCGCTGGATCCGAAAATCATATTTTTTGATGAACCCTCTGCCGGTCTTGATCCGATCAACTCCAGAAAGCTGGACGATTTGATTTTGGATATCAGAGATAGTTCAGGAGCAACCATCGTTGTCATCACGCATGAATTGCCCAGTATCTTTGCCATAGGAAATAATTCGATCTTCTTAGATGTGGAAAGTCAGACCATGATTGCTTCAGGAGATCCTAAGAATTTATTAGCGAATTCCAAAGATCCGAGGGTCATTCAGTTTTTAACAAGAGCAAAAGTGTAAGGAGTTGTAACGATGAGCAAGAAAGTGAATAAAACGTTAATGGGTGTATTTGTTATCGGAGCGTTGGCGCTCTTGCTTGTTGCTATAGTGGTTTTTGGTTCAGGGGAGCTGTTTAAACAGACTAACAAATTTGTGCTGTATTTTGATGGGTCTGTCAAAGGCTTAGCCATCGGCGCTCCAGTGATGTTTCGGGGAGTCAGCATTGGCACCGTCAGAAATATTAGTCTGATTTATGATGCAAAGGCAGGGACGATTATGCTTCCGGTCATTGTTGAGATTGAACAGGGAAGAATCAAAGGCGCTCCGAGTTTTGGTGAAGTAGGTGGTGATCAAAAGATGATCGCCTTGGGTCTTCGGGCCAAGCTTGAAGTGCAGAGCTTCCTAACCGGGCAGCTGATGATTTCTTTTGATTTTTATCCGGACCAACCGGCAAAGCTTCGGGCGATTATTAATCAGTATCCGGAATTGCCAACGCTTCCTACATCGACGGATATTTTTGAACTGATGAATGAGATCCCTATTAAAGAGATTTCAAAGAATTTGGAAGCGACCTCTCAAGGGATTAATCGGTTGGTCAATTCACCGGACTTGCAGCGAAGTCTTTATGAGATGCAAAACACATTTCAGGAGACAAAGGAAGCGATGCGTTCCTTCCATTTGTTGACGGAATATCTTGAACAGCATCCGGAATCGATTTTAAAGGGTAAGTCTGTGATGAAGGGGGAGTAGTATGAAACAGTTCAACAGGAATTTTTTTGCGATCGGCTTTTTGTTCTTGGGCTTAGGTGGTTGTGTTTCTGCTCAGAGTAGTCCGACGTCGAGGTTCTATGCCCTTTCGAGCGTCAGAGAATCTCCGATGGGGCAGACAATAAAGATGTCTTCTGATGTTATTATTGGGGTAGGACCAGTGAAGATTCCTCAATATTTAGACAGGCCGCAAATGGTAACCATCAATAAGGATAAGATGCTCAAATTTGCGCAATTTGATCGTTGGGCAGAGATCTTAGATCTTGGGCTGGCGCGTCAAATCAGAGAAGATTTGACCGGGTTGCTTCCGGGGGTAACATTGACCATGTATCCCTGGAGTGCATCGATGCCTGTTAAATATCAAGTGATCGTCGAAATTGTTCAATTGGATAGCGAGTTAGATAAGGATGTGTCTTTGGTGGCCCAATGGCAGATTATGGATACTCAGAATGTCAAAATGATGATGATCAAACGATCTGAATTCCGACAACCAATCGTCCTTCATAATTATTCTGGGTTAGCTCAGACGCTTAGTGTTGTGTGTACATCCTTAAGCACCGAAATTGCTCATGCCCTGGCCGATCTCGATACGCTACCTAAGAAATAATCATGAATTTCTAATGCATTGACTCTGGCCTAGAGAGGAGTAGTATCACCCATCCATGTGAGGACAGAAATATCTGGCCCTGCCAATAGAAAGAGATTGGAATCTATGATTCAAGAATTGCCTAAGCGTCACGCGTCCCTTGTGCCTATGAAATTTAAACGATTCTTTGAATCCAGGAATCAGAAGATCCGTATATTCGGCCCCTGCGAAGTTACGGGGAAGAATTATGAGATTTTTGTATCGGTCGAAGGATTCTTTGTTTATCTGCAGGGATTCAAAAGTATTCAAGAAGCGCTCAGTGGATCTTCAGATGAAGAGCGTGACTTTATCCAAACGGGAATTTCACCCGAAGGACGGAAGATTCGTATTACTACGTAGCCTTTTACGTAGTAGCCCCCCTATACGAAGTCCATTTCTTGTTTTATTATACCCACCATATGCAGTGGTACTCCTATACGTGAAGTCAATATGTAGTTGTTTAGAGGGAAAAGGATCCAGAGTCACTGATAAAACATTCTATCATTAATTCTTTATTTTATAGGGAGGGACGTATGGGTGTAGCTGTTTTAAATTCCATTATTAAACGCAATGGCAGGACAGAAGAATTTCAGTCTCAAAAAATTACAAGCGCCCTTAGCAAAGCTGGAGAAGTCACAGGAGAATTTGGTGAATAGGTCGCCAAGACCCTGACGGTTAGAGTCATCAATATTGCCCAGCAGTTATTTCCTCAGGAAATCCCTACCGTTGAAGCTATTCAAGATATTGTTGAAGATGTTCTTTTATCCTCCTCCTATCGTAAGACTACCAAGGCCTATATTCTTTATCGTCAGAAACATTCCGAAATCAGGGAGATTGCTTCTAAATTTAATACGGATTTAGTGGACCAATATCTCAAACAGAATGATTGGCGCGTGAATGAAAATAGCAATATGGCGTATTCGTTGCAAGGACTGAATCACTATGTGTCCTCAGAAGTCAGCAAGTTATACTGGTTAAATCGTATTTATCCGGCAGCTATTAAAGCGGCTCATCAAAACGGGGATGTGCATATCCACGACCTGGGGTTACTCAGTGTGTATTGCGTTGGCTGGGATTTACAGGATTTATTGACGGTGGGATTTAAGGGTGTTTCAGGAAAGATGGAAAGCAAACCACCTAAGCATCTACGCAGCGCCTTAGGACAGATTGTGAATTTCTTTTATACCTTGCAGGGAGAGGCGGCCGGCGCTCAGGCATTTTCCAATTTTGACACCCTTTTAGCTCCTTATATCCGTTTTGATAAGCTGTCTTATCAGGACGTCAAACAGGCTTTGCAGGAATTTATTTTTAATATTAATGTACCGACGAGAGTTGGTTTTCAGACTCCTTTTACGAATATCACCATGGATTTGACAATCCCGTCGTATTACGTCAATCAGGGGGTTGTGATCGGAGGAGAGATTCAAAAAGAAACTTACGGTGATTTCCAGAACGAAATGGATATGTTCAATAAAGCGTTCTTGGAAGTGATGTTAGAGGGAGACGCCAAGGGACGAGTTTTTTCTTTTCCTATTCCGACGTATAACATGACGAAAGATTTTAATTGGGATAATCCTAATTTGGAACTGCTGTGGAAGATGACAGCTAAGTATGGGATTCCTTATTTCTCAAATTTTATCAATTCCGATATGAATCCTGAAGATGCCAGGAGTATGTGTTGTCGTCTACGGTTGGATAATCGGGAATTGAGAAGTCGTGGCGGTGGTTTATTCGGAGCTTCTCCACTGACAGGTTCCATCGGGGTTGTCACCATTAATCTTCCTCGTATTGGCGTGATGTCTCAAAACGAAGAAGAATTCCTATCTCGCTTAGAACAGCAAATGTTATTAGCCAAGGAAAGTCTGGAGTTGAAGCGAAAGATATTAGAGAAGTTTACCGAGGAGAATTTGTATCCTTATATTAAATTTTATTTACGTCATGTTAAGGAACGTTTTGATCAGTATTGGAAGAATCATTTCTCAACCATTGGTCTTTTGGGGATGAATGAGGCTAGTCTTAATCTTTTAGGAGAAGATATTGCTTCGCCTATAGGTAAGGCATTTGCCGTGCGCGTTTTAGAGTTCATGCGTGCTAAGCTCTTGGAATTCCAAAGTGAGACAGGAAATATTTATAATTTGGAAGCTACCCCGGCGGAAGGGACCTCCTATAGTTTAGCCAAGTTAGATAAGGTGATGTTTCCGGACATTATTTGTGCTAACGAAAAGGATTATGTGTTAGGGCATGAGCCTTTTTATTCCAACTCCACTCATTTACCTGTTCAATACACGGACGACGTTTTTGAAGCGTTGGATCACCAGGATGATTTGCAAACTCTGTATACCGGAGGGACAGTTCTTCATGGATTTGTCGGAGAGCGTATCTGTGATCCTCAAGCCTTAAAACAGTTGGTGAAAACGATCTGCACTAATTACCGTTTGCCGTACTTTACTATTACGCCGACCTTCAGTGTGTGTCCTAGTTGTGGTTATTTGGCAGGGGAACATTATGAATGTACGCATTGCAAGAAAGAATGCGAAGTCTATTCACGAGTGGTTGGATATTTACGACCTGTTAAGCAATGGAATAAAGGCAAGAAGGAAGAGTTTAAAGAACGGAAAACCTACTGCCTATGCGTATAGGAGGGTTTCAAAAATTCACCTTGATTGACTACCCCGGAAAGATTGCAGCCACTGTGTTTACGCAGGGCTGCAATTTCCGTTGTGGATATTGTCACAATTCTCAACTGGCTTGTCCTTCGCAATTTCAGGATCCTATTGAAGAATGGAGTGTTTTGGAATTCTTATTATCCAGGCAGGGGAAATTGCAGGGCGTTGTGGTCACGGGCGGGGAGCCGACGATACAGAAAGGGTTGTTAGAATTTTTGGCAAAATTAAGGTCTATGAATTTTAAAATCAAGCTGGATACTAATGGCAGTCATCCGGATATTCTAGCGACCATCATCGATGGTGGTTTGGTGGACTTTATCGCCATGGATATCAAAACTTCCCTGTCGCGTTATGAAGAGGTGATCGGGGTTAAGGTGGATACCCAACATATCAAAAAGAGCATTGACCTGATTATTCAAAGTAATTTAAGCCATCAGTTTCGTACAACCTTGGTTAAAAAGTATTGTTCAGAGAATGATTTAAAGGATATTCAGATTCTTTTGGGTACCCCCCGTTCGTATGTGCTCCAGTCCTTTGTAGATGCACCCACCATCATGGACAAGGAGATATTAAAGGAAGCCCAATATACTTCTGAAGATATCCAGGATTTTCGTTTAAAGTTTCAGAGGGAATTTTGATATTTAAGTCTTTGTAAGCGCTAAGCTGCAATGTTATAATCCCCCCGAATTACGGGGGTATTATGTCCAACCAAAAAACCTTAGAAAACACACTTAAAGAATTAGCAGACATTAGATTTGCCTTGGATGCGTCAGCCATCGTAGCCATCACAGATCAAAAAGGCATCATCATTTATGTTAATGATAAGTTCTGTGACATTTCTAAATATTCTCGAGAAGAGCTTCTAGGTCAGGATCACCGCATTATTAATTCAGGGCATCATTCTAAGGAGTTCATCAAAGAGATTTGGAGAACCATTGTCAAAGGCAAGGTTTGGCGAGGAGAGATTCGAAATAAAGCTAAGGATGGCAGTCTGTATTGGGTGGACACAACCATTGTGCCGTTTCTCAACGAACAGGGTAAACCCTATCAATATGTTTCTATCCGTAATGAAATTACCCAGCGAAAACTCATGGAGGAACAGATTAAAGCTTTGCCTTCAAGGATTATTCAGGCGCAGGAACATGAGTGTGACCGCATAGCCCGGGATATCCATGATGATTTAGGACAGTCCTTGGCGACATTAAAGATGATTATTCAGTCCGCGTGGCTGATGGAGTCTCAAGAAGGTAAGAAGATCGGGTCTCAAGAGAAGAAAATCATTGAATATCTCAATACGATTATCGAAAAGTCACGCTCCTTAGCAAGACGCCTAAGACCATCGACGCTGGAAGTGTTAGGATTGACAACCGCCTTGAAAATGCTGTTTAAAGAAATTACTGAAAACAGGAAGTTGAAGATCAGCTTTCGCCATTGTTCTTTAGATAGCCTTCGTTTTAACGCGGAAACGATTAATGTTTTTAGAATTATTCAGGAAGCTGTCGCCAATATCTTAAAACACGCCAAGGCTAGTCATGTTCAGGTGACTATGACGAGAACCAAGGGGGGGCTTAAGATATCGATTAAGGATAATGGCGTTGGTTTTATCCGCAGTGGAAAATCCATAGGGTTAGGGTTAGCCACCATGCAGGAGAGAGCAAAATTGTTGGGTGGAGTTGTAGAGGTTCATTCCCAATTAAAACAGGGAACAGTTATTCTTGTGGATATTCCTGTTATGAGCGAGGGGCAACGAGCGTGATAAAAATTATTCTAGCGGATGATCATGAAATGTTCAGGGCGGGTCTTAAAGGTTTATTGGAAAAAGAAAAAGACTTTAAGATCATCGGACAGGCTCAGGATGGTGAGGAATTATTGGAAAGGTTGGCAACCCAACATCCAGATTGTGTGGTGATGGATTTATCCATGCCTAACATGGACGGATTAGCCACTCTCAAAGAAATTCGTAAGAGATTTCCAAAGATCAAGGCTCTTGTTTTGACGATGCAGAAAGATATTGAGCATTTCAAACATGCCATGGCTGCGGGTGCCTGTGGATATATCCTTAAGGATAGCGCCTTTGATCAATTAGTGATGGCGATTAAGATGATTATAAAGGGAAAGACCTACACGTCTCCCGATATTTCTAAGATGATTACGGACCAGTATGTGCGTTCGATTGAGCAGGCCGATGTTCCTTCCTTGGAAATTCTAACCCAGCGAGAAAAAGAAGTTTTACGTTTCATTGCTCAGGGGTACGCGAATAAGAATATTGCTACTAAGTTAAAGATTAGCATTCGTACCGTCGAAACCCACCGTAGTCGTTTTATTCATAAACTGGGTATTCGAACAGCCGCTGGTCTTGTTAAATACGCTATCTCCAAAGGATTAGTCTAGTATTGCGTAATATTACGCATCTTCTTGCGTAGTTCTCCCCATTCTTTAATTGCTTTCCATAGACCATAATATTGATAGAGATAGAGGTATTTATTAGTATAAGGTTGAGGGATATGTTACGAATTCTTATCATTGAAGATCATAAAGATTTTCGTCAAGCGGTTCGACAGTTTCTGGAATTGAATCATCTGAAGGCGCAAATCATGGAGGCTGGTTCTGGCGAAGAAGGGGTTATCATGGCCCGGAAATCAAAACCCAGGGTGGTGATTATGGGTTTTGATCTAGAAGGAATCAATAGTATTGAAGCCGCTTCTTGGATCAAGGAGAATGATTCTAAATGTCATATTATCATGTTAACCATGTTTGATGCTACAGAGATCGTCATGTCTGAACGTAACCGAGATATTAAAGCATTTATTGGTAAGAGTGAGATTTATGATCAGTTAATTCCAACGATTGATAAATGTTTAAATAATAATTAGGTGTTTTCTATACGGACACCATTTCAAATCCTTTCGTTAGTCAGCAACAAGAAATTTTTCTATTCTAGAGTTATAGTCAGAAGTTCTTCAGATTGAATTCATGATTTAAAGGGAGTTTTATGAAATACGGCAAGGAACTTTATATTGCTTTTTTAGCGATTTTTGCCATAGGCTCGTATTTGTTTTTGCGTCTTGGGACAGATCTTTCGCAAGACTCTTCTTCTTGGCCTCTGTGGATTGCCTTGGGGGTTGGGGGGATTCCCTTGGTTTGGGATTTGTTAAAGAAGCTTTCTAGGCGTCAATTTGGGTCGGATGTGTTGGCAGGGATTTCTATTATTGCCTCTGTCTGTTTGGGAGAGTATTTAGCCGGCACCCTGGTGGTTCTCATGCTTTCCGGGGGTGAAGCTTTAGAGAGTTTTGCTGTCCGTCGAGCGTCGTCTGTTTTAGCCGCCTTGGCTAAACGTATGCCTAATCAGGCCCACCGTAAAGGTGGTAACGCTTTGGTGGATATTACAATTGACCAGATTGCCATTGGGGATGAGTTGGTGGTCCTGCCTCATGAGATTTGTCCAGTGGATGGAGAGGTTGTTGAGGGACATGGGGTCATGGATGAATCTTATTTAACAGGGGAACCTTTTGTTATTTCTAAGGGGCCAGGTTCCGTTGTTTTGTCGGGGGCTGTCAACGGGGATGCTTCGATCATTATTCGCGCCACTAAACGCGCGTTGGATTCCCGTTACGCTAAGATTATGGAAGTGATGCGTGCGGCAGAAGAGAAGCGTCCGAGTATTCAGCGACTGGGGGATCAGCTGGGGATTATCTATACGCCTATCGCTTTAGTTTTGGCTATGGGGGCGTGGATCCTAAGTCATGACCCTATCAGATTCTTATCTGTGTTAGTGATTGCTACCCCTTGTCCGTTGTTGATTGCCATTCCCGTGGCTGTGATTGGTTCCATTTCTTTATGCGCCCGTCGAGGAATTATTATTAGAAATCCGGCTATTCTCGAACAGGTTGACCATTGTCGCACCATTATTTTAGATAAGACAGGAACGTTAACCTATGGCAGGCCGGTGGTCACCAAGGTGAATTGTTTTAATGGTTTTGATAAATCCCAGGCATTGAAATATGCGGCGAGTTTAGAACAGTATTCTAAACATCCTTTAGCCCGTTCTATTGTTGAGGCTGCGCTGAAGGAAAAAACAGGTTTGATCAAGGCCGGTCAGATTAGTGAGGCGGCAGGAGAGGGATTAAAGGGGGTGATTGATGGCCATGGGGTTTTAATCACCAGTCGGGGTAAATTGATTAAAAAGGGAAAGGAAGCATGGTTTAAAGATATCCCCCAAGGGGGTGGTTTGGAATGCGTGTTGGTCATGGATGATCAATTAGCGGCTCATTTTTGTTTTCATGATGAACCTCGTCGTGAGGGGAAATCGTTTATTCAACATCTTAATCCTCGACACAAGGTCACTCGAACGATGATTGTTTCAGGGGATCGTGAGAGTGAAGTGGCGTACTTGGCAGAGAAGGTGGGGATTAATAGTATTTACGCGGGCCAAAGTCCTGAAGAGAAGATTAATATTGTCCGTCGAGAAACAGCTCTGGGACCTACGATGTATTTAGGCGACGGCATCAATGATGCACCAGCCTTAACAGCTGCTACCGTCGGCATAGCCTTTGGCCAAAATAGTGACATCACCGCGGAGGCTGCGGGGGCTGTGATTATGGAGAGTTCATTGACCAAGGTCGATGAGCTGATGCATATTAGTCGGCGGATGCGCTTTATTGCCATGCAAAGTGCTGTGGGGGGGATGATTGTGTCTGTGCTAGGGATGTTGCTGGCAGCCGTTGGACAACTAACTCCTGTTGAAGGAGCCATCGCCCAGGAAATCATCGATGTACTGGCCGTTCTTAACGCGTTACGCGCAGCATTGGCTCCTAAAGAGTTAACCGACTTTACCTGATCGGGTTGTTTTATAGAAAATCATAGGGTATTCTTTAAGAAGAAATGAGCGTATCAAGAAAGGGCAAACCCATCCGTAAGGTGGGGACGCAAAACTAGAGGGTCCAAGAATGGATAGCCAGTTGCCGAACAGAAGGATAAGAATAACATATTAAAATCCGTTTCCTTAAGATATATAGGAGACGGATTTCTTTGTTTTAAAACACAACATAGGGGGGATGGTATGAAGAACTTAATCAAGCTGTTTTTGGGGGTATGTTTGGTTTGTGTTTTTTCTAGTCAGGCACCAGCTCAACAGTCTTCAGGCGATGGCAATTCTCAGGGACAAGGACAGGAGAGACAGGCCAGGCATCAGGCCAGGGAGCAGGAACGAGCAGCATTTAAGCAGAAGATGGAAGGGTATCGTCAAGAGATGCAACAGCTGCATGAGCAGATGAAGCAAATTAGAGAGAAGATGGAAGCCTTGCATCAGAAAATGGAGCAGGCCAGAGAATCCATGAAGGAAAGGTTTCAAGGTGAGCATGGAACAGAACATAGGGGAGGGCAAGGCAAGACAGATCAGGGGCATATGGCATCAGGGCAGGCTCCTAAGCAACAATAGATATTAACCAAGAATCGAGGAGGGTATTATTTTCTTTTTGTTCTTAATGGATGAGGCCAGGTTTTGGTGTATTGGCAAGCAATGGTGGTGGCGTTTAGTTCTGTTGATTGGATTTGCTGTTATTTTCGTCGGGCTTCTAAAGGATCCGAGGAGCTATAACGTCTTTGTGATGCTCAATCTTCCTATTCATGAGATAGGACATATCCTTTTTGGATGGTGCGGGCAGTTGTTAGCTGTTGCTGGGGGAACCATTACACAATTGGCTGCTCCTCTTTTTGGAATGTGGAATTTCTATCAGCAAAAAGATTTCTTTGCTATCACGCTGTGCTTCGGATGGCTGTCCACCAATTTTTTTAATGTTTCCTACTATATCGCCGACGCCAGATCCATGCAGCTTCCTTTGGTGTCTTTAGGGGGTGGCGGAGATACAATTCACGACTGGAATTATCTTTTAGGTCATATGGGGCTTTTGCCTTTTGATCATTGTCTTGCCGCAGGAGTCTGGTTTTTGGGGGTTCTTTCCATGGTGTTGTGCTTCCTATCAGGCGGTTGGCTTTTATGGAAAATGGCTTCTTAGAAAAAAGCATATCCCATGTTATAGTAGAAAACGACAGAAGCGGTTATTCAATAGTTTGCTTAACAAGGAGACAGTCATATGAGTGAGGATTTATTAAAACGGGGGCTGGCTCTTGAGAATCTTTTTTTTCAACAGCGTAGGGTTGAACTTGGCGAACAACGAAAGAAGATTGAGCTTATGCCTCATACTAAGGAAACTCTAGCTGAGGTGTCAGGAATCCGTCATTCTCAAGTATTAGATAAGATGGTTGAATTGGGGGTATCATCGGGAGTTTTAACATCTTTGTCTATCTTACCTGTTGTAGAGTTAGCCTGGGCCGAGGGTCAATTAGATGAGAAAGAAAGAGTGGAGGTCTTGGCGGCGGCAACAAAGGGGGGCTTTAACGAGGGGGCCATTGATCATGCGGTTTTGGCGTTATGGCTTAAAGAACGACCATCGTCTAAGGTTTTAAATGCCTGGATGTATACGATTGCAGGACTCAGGGAGATACTAAGTCAAGACGAGTTAAATGATTTAAAAACAGAATTAACAGGTCGAGCCAGAAAGATCATTGAAAAAATGTCTCCCAAGGAAGAGGCTGTTTTGAAGAAGATGGAACAGGCTTTTAAGATTTGGGTTGTTAATAACTAGCTGGCTTTTGGAGTGGGCATTAATATGGGGCTGAGTTTTGAATTGGTTACAATTTCTATCATGTTGGCTGTGACAGCCATCTTTGCTGCTTATGAAATGGCCTTGGCTTCTATCTCTAGAGTGAAGCTTACGGCATTAGTGAATATGAAGAAGGCGGGAGCCGTCGAAGCTCTGTATATGAAGGACCGTATGGAAAGGTCCTTGGCGGTGGTTCAGGTGTCTGTGACCTTGATGGGCGCTATTGCGGCTGCTATTGGAGGCGCTGGGGTGGATGGATATTTATCTCCCATTTTATCAGCGCGCTGGGGCGTATCTAGCTCCGTCTCTCATATTCTTTCTTTGATATTTCTGATTATTCCATTAAGCGCCATCACCATCGTTTTTGCTGAATTGGTGCCTAAGACGTATGCGATTAAGCATCAGGTCATGGTGTGTCTTGCTTTATCTCCGCTGATGAAGGTGCTCGCCTGGCTGGCGTATCCTGTGATTAGTATTTTAGAAAAAATTGTGAAGCAGGTGATGGAATTTATTGACCGGCATCAGAGGATCAAGGATTCTATCGAGGACAATACGGGATTGCATGAACTGAATGCCGCGGTCTCATTAGCCCGCACTTCTCGCTTATTGGGTGTTCACGAGGAGAGAATTGTATTATCCGCCGCTCAATTATCTCGACGAATGATTAAAGAAATTATTCTACCTGTTGAAGATATTTCGATGATTCCCTTAAATGCTAAATTGTCTGAAGCTTTGATTCGGGCGCATAATGATATGCATACCCGTTTTCCTGTCTCTGAACAAGAAGATAATCCGCAACGTATCATCGGGTATGTGAATTTTAAGGATATTGTCGCTGCTTTGAAAATAAATCCTAACGATCCTTCGGTGAAAGGTATTCTTAGACCAATCAAGACCGTGCAGGCTAATGTTTCTATTTCCTTGGTGTTAGAGCAGATGATTACAGAGAAGCTGCACATTATGATGGTTGCTGTTCAAGAAAGAATGATTGGAATGGTGACCCTAGAGGATATTATTGAAGAGTTGGTCGGTGAAATCGAAGATGAGTATGACCGCGTGCCTTCGTATGTGCATCCTTATGGAGATGGATGGCTTTTGGGAGGTGGTGTCACAATGTCGACGCTGGCTTCGACTGTGGGAAAGGTCTGGCCTTTACTGTCACCGGAAGAGGAAAAGGTAAAATTGGCGGATTGGTTTGCTAAGAATAGTAAAGCTCCTTTAAAGGCAGGGGATTGTCTTGAAGTGAATGGAGTTCAGATTACAGCCAGAAGGCTCCGTCGAAAGAAATTAGGCGAAGCGGCTGTTCATCTGAAGGAGAATGTATGAAAAAACCATGGCAACGTGATGTCACGGTTGTCAGTTTACAGGAAGTCAATGCCTCGATCAGCGTTCCTGTCACGGCGAAATTCTGGCGCAAGATGATGGCCTTTGTGGGGCCAGGTCTTCTGGTGGCGGTTGGTTACATGGATCCGGGGAATTGGGCCACGGATTTGGCTGGCGGCGCTCAATTTGGCTATACGCTGTTGTCGGTAGTCTTGATTTCTAATTTTATAGCAATAATCCTTCAGCATTTGGCCCTGAAGTTGGGGATTGCGACCGGACGTGATTTGGCTCAGGCCTGCCGAGATCATTATTCTAAACCTGTAGCGATATTTTTATGGGTGCTGTGTGAGATTGCGATTGCGGCTTGTGATTTAGCTGAGATCATTGGTTCTGCGATCGCGTTGAATTTGCTTTTTGCTATTCCTTTAGTCGTCGGTATTCTCATCACGGCGTTGGATGTGATTCTTCTTTTATTCTTGCAGAATAAAGGCTTTCGTCTTTTAGAATGCCTGGTGGCAGGTCTCATTGTTTTGATAGGAGGATGCTTTGGTTATGAAATGATCATTGCTCATCCATTGTGGCCGGCGGTGTTTAATGGATTAATTCCCAAACCTGAAATTGTGACGAATCCTCAGATGCTTTATATCGCGATTGGTATTTTGGGGGCGACGGTGATGCCGCATAATTTGTATTTGCATTCCAGTATCGTGCAGACCCGTGCCTATGAACGTAATGATACCGGAAAAGCAATGGCCATTCGTTTTGCCACGATCGACTCAACCGCAGCATTACTGTGCGCCTTTTTTATTAATGCGGCTATTTTAGTCTTAAGCGCTGCCGCTTTTCACGGAGGAAGGCATGAGAATGTGGCGGATATTGGGGATGCGTATAAGCTTTTGACACCCGTGTTAGGGGCGACTGTGGCAAGCACCTTATTTGCTGTGGCCCTTTTGGCTTCAGGTCAGAATTCGACATTAACAGGGACCTTGGCAGGACAGATTGTCATGGAAGGTTTTTTGGATATTCGTTTACGTCCGTGGATACGTCGACTCTTAACGCGTTTGATTGCCATTGTCCCCGCCGTGATCATAGCGGCGATGTATGGCGAAAAAGGAGTGGGAAGTCTTTTAGTCTTAAGTCAGGTGGTGTTATCTTTGCAGTTAAGTTTTGCGGTTGTTCCACTGGTCGTGTTTACTTCCGATAAGCTTAAGATGCAGACATTTGTTAATCCCCTTTGGCTTAAGATATTGGCCTGGGTGATCACGGTGATGATCGGCGGATTCAACGTGTATTTACTTATTCAAACGGTTCATTCATGGTGGGGGGGATGATATGTATAAGAAAATATTGATACCTTTAGATAATTCATCGACGGACAAGGCGATTTTAGATCACATCCGTCCTCTGGTGAGGCTAACCCACTCAGAGATCGTGTTGATTCATGTGGCTGATGGGTTTGGAGCCCGCTTGCAAAATGAGCTTAATCTGGCGGATTCAGAGGAAATGACCAAGGATCAGAAGTATTTAGAAGAGACATGTCAAGATTTAAAGACCGAAGGTTTTGATGTTAAAGCGCTTTTAGTTCAAGGTAAGGAGCCAGGCAAGGCGATATTGACCGTCGCTGCCCAAGAGGGTTGCGATTTGATTGCTATGGCTACGCATGGGCATGGTTTTGTTAAAGATATGATTTTAGGAAGCGTTGCCGATGATTTACGTCATAACACCGACATTCCTATTCTTATGATTCGATCGCTAGAAGGCTAAATAATTTCAATAGAATGGACGGATAGAGGGGTTCAAAGAAGTGATGAGAAGAATACTAGGTTGTCTGATTGTTTTAAGTTTGATGGTTTCCTGCAGTAACGAAACTCCTAAACCAAAACCACCCGTTCCTCCCAAGCTGATTCTTAAGAAGGTGCAGGAGAAAAAGGTCATTGTTCAGGGGGTATGGGTCACCGTTTTTTCTAAGGAGAAGGTTCTTTATTCTAAAGCAGCGGTGTTAAAGCTGTTAGCTTTTTGTAAGGAGAATCATCTTCAGGAGATTTATTTACAGATTTTTCGCGCAGGAGAGTCTTACTATGACAGTAAGATGTCTAAGAAGGATGAGTATGTAAGAATGACTAAAACCATGGGACAGGATCCTGTGGATTTTCTGTTGAGTGAGGCGAAGAGAAATGGAGTCAAGGTGTACGCGTGGGTTAATGTCTTGAGTTTGGCTCAAAATAAGAATGCTCCGATTTTAAATAAATATGGCAAGTCGGTATTAACTCGAGATAAGAAATTAAGAAGTTCTATCAAAACAGAAGACTGCAATGATTCCGATAAATTCTATCTACGGGATGATCAACTGTTCTTAGAGCCTGGTGATGAACGTGTTTCAGATTATATTTTAAATATCGTCGACGATATTATAGCGAGATACCCTTCCTTGAGTGGTCTTCATTTGGATTATGTCCGCTATCCTTATCCTGTGCCTTATATCCCTGATTCTCGTTTTATCGACTATGGGATCAGTTATGGTTTTGGTGAAAAGAGTTTAAGTCGTTTTAAGGCAGAAGTTGGGCATGACCCATCCAAGGAAGATGTGTATGACCATGATTTGTATTTATTATGGGATGCCTGGAAAAGGAAACAGGTGACGGATCTGGTGGCTCGTATTTCAGCTAGGGTGAGAGAGAAGGCTTCTAGCTGGCGTCTATCCTGTGCCGTCGTCGCTGGAATAGAACGGGCGTATTCCATTGCGTTTCAGGATTGGGAATTATGGATTCAAAAGAAACTGGTCGATTACGTGGTCCTGATGAACTACACCCGAGACAGCCGTTTGTTTTATCAAATCACCAAGGCGGGGCTTAATCAGGAAGATCGGCAGAAGATTTATGTAGGACTTGGTGTTTTTGTTTTTAAGAATACTCGTGAATTTGCATTGACCTATAGCTTAGCTAAAGAATTAAGCCCTGGGGGCATTTTGTTTTTCTCTTATGATGATTATCTGTCCATGCATTCTAAGATCATGAAAGAAATTCAAACGGTGGATATAAAGTAGTTCCTTAATACGCGTCAGTGGTTTCTTTGATACAATGCATTTCGAAGAGTTATGTATTTTATATTAAGAGTAGTTTATAGGAGACAATCTATGAAGATAAGAAGTTTCCTGGCAGTGATGATTCTTTCTTTCTTCTTTTCATCTTGTTCTGGGACGGATTATAAGACCCAACAAGGAATTAAAGACGCTTTAAATATTAGCGTTAGAAATGCGATTGAAGACACAAGTAAGACGGACGGATTCTTTAATAACGATTCTATTAAGATTCTTTTCCCAGATCATCTGAAGACGATGGAAAAAACGATCAGGAATCTTGGCATAGGAAGATATGCGGATGATTTTATCTTGAGTATGAATCGTGCAGCTGAAAAGACTGTCCCCATAGGAGGGTATTATTTTCTGGATATGATTTCCGCCATGTCTATTGATGATGCGCAGAAGATTCTCCACGGTTCAGACACAGCAGCGACGGATTATTTGAGAAGTAAATACTATAATAAACTTAAGGAGTCTTTTCAACCAGTCATTGAAAGATATATGAAAGAATTTGACGTGGCAGAGAAATATAAGGACATTGTGAATAATTATACGGGAATTCCTTCTGCGGAACGATTACCTGCCTTTGACCCTCAAGAGTACGTGATGAATAAGTGTTTAGAGGGGCTGTTTTTTATGATAGGTCAAGAAGAGGCCAAGATCAGAAAAGACCCCAAGGCCCGAGTGACGGATTTATTAAAAGAAGTCTTCCAATAGGAGTTGTCGGTGATGCTGTTGCAAACAATGAATAATAATAAATTGAATATTCTAAAGTCGGTCTTTGGATATAAGACGTTTCGCCCTTTGCAGGAGGCCTGCATAGACGCTGTCTTGAATAAACAAGATACGATGTTGATTATGCCCACGGGTGGTGGTAAGTCGATTTGTTATCAGATTCCAGCTTTGATGATGGAGGGCCTTACCGTTGTTGTGTCGCCACTGATTTCTTTGATGAAGGATCAGGTCAGTCAGCTCAAGGCTCTGGGTGTTGAGGCGGAGTTGTTAAATAGCTCTTTAACATTTGAGGAATATCTTAGCAATAAGGCCCGCATTATATCTGGTAAGACCAAACTTCTTTTCTGTGCTCCTGAGACGCTGTTTAAGGAAGATATCTTAGAGATGTTGTCTTCTCTTCGGGTGGATTGTTTGACGATTGATGAGGCCCATTGCATTTCAGAGTGGGGGCATGATTTTCGTCCTGAATATCGACGCATCAAGGATGTTCGGCAGCTGTTTCCTCATGCGGTGTATTTGGCGGTGACAGCGACGGCTACTCGACAGGTCAGGCAGGATATTATGACTAATCTGAATCTTCAGTCTCCTGTGGAGCTGTTGGCCAGTTTTAATCGGGATAATCTGTTTTATGAAGTGATTCCCAAGAATCGTGCCACGGATCAGACGGTTGAGTTTCTCAATAAGTTTAAAGGTCAGAGCGGAATTATTTATTGTTTTTCCCGTAAGCAGGTCGATGAGCTGACTAAGGATTTGAATTATTTTGGTTTTAAGGCACTGCCGTATCACGCGGGGCTTGATGATCAAACCCGTCAGACCAATCAGGAGTTATTTATCCGTGACGATGTGCCTATTATGGTCGCGACCATTGCGTTTGGGATGGGGATTAATAAACCTAATGTTCGTTTTGTTGTTCACTATGATCTGCCGAAGAACATTGAATCCTATTATCAGGAAACAGGTCGAGCTGGACGCGATGGACTGCCGTCTCATTGCCTGTTGTTATTTTCCGCGGGAGATGGCGCAAAGATTCGTTATTTTATCGAACAGAAAACAGATCCGGATCAAAAGAGGGTTGCGGCCAATCATCTGAACACCATCATTGCCTATGCGCAGACCCGTCAATGCCGTCGGATTCCTTTGATTAGTTACTTTGGTGAGAATTACAAGATTCAAAACTGTGGCTTATGTGATAACTGTGTTAATCCTGTAGTAGCGCCGGTCGATCTGACGGTTGAGGCAGTGAAATTCCTGCAATGCGTCAGTGAGACTGAAGAACGCTTTGGAGCTTCACATGTGATTAATGTGCTTCGTGGCAGCCAATCGGAGAAGGTTCTCAATTACAATCATCAGGATTGTCGCACCTTTGGAGCTGGTAAAGCATTGTCCATTAAGGAGTGGCAGTATCTGGTGCAGCAGTTTATCGTCGAAGGATTGCTTGAGAAGGATGAGGAGTATGGGGTTTTAAGTTTTAATAAGAATTCGTACGAACTTTTGAGTAACAAGCGCCCCTTTAAGGGGCATCGTCTGCCGGCGGAGACCATTTTGTCTAAACCTTCAGCCAGCAGGGATGTCAGCACAGAGCATTATGATAAGGAGCTTTTTGAAAAGTTGCGCGCTAAACGCAAGCAGTTAGCGGATCAAAGAGGCGTTCCTCCGTATGTTATTTTTTCTGATAAGTCCCTGATCGATATGTGTCAGAGGAGACCTAAGACCAAGGCTCAGTTCTCGCAGGTTTTTGGCGTCGGAGAACAGAAGTTAGAAAAATTTGGCGATATGTTCCTCCGTTTGATTAATTCTGTTTAAGAGAAAAGGAGCGTTAGATGGAGCTCATTCAATATGTGATGAGATCCAAAATTGGCCCTCTTTATTTGGTGGCTTCCAAGGAGTACCTCACGGGAGTCTGTTTCCAGAAACAGAATATTAAGACGATCAAGACGTTCGATCCATCGAGGGTTCAGGACAAGATTTTGTACAAGACAGTTCAACAGTTAGAAGAATATTTTGTAGGACAACGACGAGAGTTTGATCTTCCGGTGAGTGTTTCGGGAACACCATTTCAGGAGAAGGTCTGGAGAGAATTATCCAAGATACCCTTTGCTCAGACAGCCTCCTACAAAGACATTGCCAGGAGGATTAAGAATCCCAAAGCCGTCCGAGCCGTTGGCAGTGCCAATGGACATAATCCTATTTGTATTATAATTCCTTGCCATAGAGTGATTACTACAGACGGTTCTATCGGCGGCTACGCAGGCGGGCCTGTCATCAAGCGTCAGCTGCTGGCGATAGAACAGGGATAGTTTTTAAGCCAAACTTCTTTGTCTCTGTTTTTAACTTAATATGTTGTGATATAATTCCTCTATTATTTAGCAGGTCTTTAGTATTCTTACCAACTCAAATATGCTTTCCCCTGAGCATAAGAAAAAGAAAGGGGGAAAGAATGTCGTCTAAACAACACCTTTCCAGTATGAAGAAAATTAAGAGTATTTCGATTAAAGTACAGGGTACGCCCGTGTCTATCCTTTCTGGAAAGGACGGTGATTATATTTCATTGACGGATATGATTAGGGCAAAGGATGGAGAATTCTTTATTTCGGACTGGCTTCGGAATCGTAATACTGTGGAGTTTCTTGGTGTTTGGGAATCCATTTTCAACCCCAATTTTAATTATGGCGAATTCGCCATAATTAGAGGTCAGGCAGGACTTAACAGATATAAGATCAGCGTTAAGGATTGGGTTGAAAAGACCAATGCTATTGGTCTTAAATCTGCAGCAGGGCGATATGGTGGTACCTATGCTATCCTGATATTGCTTTTGAGTTTGGTATGTGGATTAGTCCTGAGTTCAAGATCTATTTAGTTAAGGAATTTCGTCGACTTAAGGAGGATGAAAGCCGTCGTCTTTCTCTCGCATGGGACCTTAACCGTACTCTTTCGAAGCTCAATTATCATATTCACACGGATGCTATCAAGGCCAACCTTATTCCACCACAAATCACACCAGCTCAAGTGGTCATGACCTATGCTAATGAGGCAGATGTTTTGAATGTGGCTCTTTTTGGTTTGACAGCGAAACAGTGGCGTGACGCTAACCCAAAGCTTGAGGGTAATAGGCGTGAATATGCTACAGTGGAACAGTTGCTTGTGATGGCGAACATTGAGGGCATGAATGCTGAGTTCATTCATATGGGGCTGCCTCAGGGCGAACGGTTGAAGCGTTTAAATCAGATTGCCATTCGCCAGATGCAGACACTTGCCACGCATACTTCGGTACATCAGATAGAACCACCGAAGGAAAAAAGGACATAAGTGTGATTCTTTCTTATTCTTTGTTTGCAGGGAGTTTTTATTTTGGTACAATGCATCCCAATAAAGAAACCTGATCGTAAATGCGTCACCTGTTGTAAGGCAAAGGAGCCATCCATGGGAGATAAAAATCCTAAAAACAAAGGTAAGAGCAAGAAACAAGTTAAAAAGTAATTTGATTAATCAATGTTAACGGATAGGGACGGGCATTATGTCTGTCCCTATTTGTTTAGGTTAAAGGTTGAAGTGTGGAACAGGTTAAAGATCCTTTTCACGGTGTAACGTTAGAGATGATACTGAATTATCTCGTCGAGCATATCGGCTGGGAAGAAATGGGTCGGATTGTGAATATTCGGTGTTTTACGATTAATCCTAGCATCAAGTCCAGTCTGCAGTTTTTAAGAAAAACAGAGTGGGCCAGAAAAACGGTTGAAGATTTGTATTTGAGAGTTTATAAACAGCAGCACAAGAAATTGGGATAGCCCTCCTTATGTCGGTTCACTTTTCATTTAATACACATAGATCCATCAACCCCCCTTCGGAAGAGTCATTGGATAAGGCGGGAAACTTGTTTTATCAGGGAACCAATGGTTCAACGATTATCCTCATTCACGGGTTAACGGGTTCTCCTAGGGAAACAGCTTATTTGGCGATTTATTTAAACCGTAAGGGATTTACAGTGGTCTGTCCGCGTTTGGCTAAGCACGGCCAGCCAATGGATATTTTTAGAAAAGCCAAGTGGCAGGAGTTTTACGCATCGGTACGCAAGGTTTTCTTAGAGCGAGAAGCCGCGGGGGATCAATCGATTTTTGTTTCCGGGCTTTCCGTGGGGGCTTTGCTGGCGTTATTGTTGGCGGATGAATTTAAGGATAGAGTCAAAGGAGTTAGCTGTTTGTCTCCGATTCTTTTTTTTGATGGATGGAATGCTACCAAGTGGCGTTATCTGTTGCCCTTAGGTTTTTACACGCCGTTGAAATACTATATTTTCTTTAAAGAAGAGCATCCCTATGGGGTTAAGAATGAAGCCGTACGCGAGAGGATTCACGCGTATTATCATCAAAGAACCGTCAATGATATGGGGGATGTGACGAAAAACGGCTATCCATTTTATCCTATCGCTCTTCTCTATCAGCATTATTTGTTGGTGAAGTATCTCAAGACAAGAATTCCTTTCATTCAAAGCCCTTTGCAGATTATTCAGGCGAGGGAGGATGACATGAGCAGTGTCAAGAATGCGTATGCCATTCGTGATACGATTGCCTCTAAAATTAAAGAGATTGTCCTTTTGGAAGACTCCTACCATGTCATTGTGGCAGACCAAGAGCGCGAAAAAGTCGCTGCAGAGTTAGATCGTTTCTTTTCCTCCCTGAGTTCTCATTAGCCCCCGAATAATGATGGACAGAATAATTTAATACTTTATAATTAAACCTTTTGTGGAACCCTTATAGAAGGTTAGGGGCTTTTAAAATGGAGCAGGAATTGGTTAATTATAGGTTATCTGATTGCCGTGTTTTTTTTGATTTTGATAATACAATTACGGTCGGGGATGTTCTTTACGAGCTTATTGAATGCTATTCACTGAGTGAAGACTGGATAAAGTTAGAAAAAGCCTGGCAATTAGGAGAGATTACAACGAAGCAGTGTTTGATTGGGCAGATGAAGGAAGTCAGGATCTCAAGGAAGGACTTGAGCCGTTATCTGGCGGCTGTTGAGATTGACGCTTACTTTGTGAAGATTATTGAATTATTGGGCAAGGTGGGGGTTACTCCGGTCATCTTAAGCGATAACTTTGAACCGATCATTCAAGAGATCTTTGCTAATAATAATATTCGAGGGTTACCTGTTTTTGCGAATCACCTGGAGTTTAAAGGGGAAGAGCTAATTCCATCCTTTCCTTATTCTAATCCGGATTGCCCCTTTTGCGCCCATTGCAAAAAGACGCATTTTATTCATGATAGATCCATTGAACATCCTATTCTTTACGTCGGAGATGGCCGTTCGGATATTTGTGCCGCCATGGAATCTGACATTGTTTTTGCCAAGGACACACTGTTAGCATATCTCAATAAACATGGTCGTGATTGCATTGAATTTACGGCATTGGCCGATGTTTACAAGCATCTAAAGGGGAAGGTTTATGAGCCAGCATCCGCAAGATAAGATTCTTTTAGAAAAAGAAGCCAAGTATTGTTCATGGGGCGATACCGTCCACTATGCGAAGGAAATTAAGATTTTTAATCGTTGTGAAGGCAGTTTCGTTTTTGACCGCAACAATACCTCCTATCTCGATCTTCAGATGTGGCATTCGGTGGCTAATTTTGGTTATAAGAATGAACGACTTAACAATATTGTTAAAGGACAGATTGACGTCCTGCCTCAGTTGTCCTGCCAGTATCTTCACGAAGAAAAGATTCTGTTGTCTGAGAAGATTGCCTTGAATGTCGAGAAGACCTTCGGAGTTAAGGGAAGGGTGCATTTTAATATCGGGGGTGCGGCAGCGATTGAAGATGCGATTAAGATTGTCCGCAACCATACCAAGAAGCAGTCGATGTTTGCTTTTACAGGCGGCTATCATGGTCGCACCTTGGGAGCCACATCGATTACCTCCAGCTACCGTTACCGCGAGAATTACGGTCATTTTTCAGACAGAGCTTATTTTGTTCCCTATCCGTATCGTTTCCGTTGTCCTTCAGGGAAAAGTGATGCCGAGTGCTGTGATCTGACCTGTTTTAAGGATTTTTCAAAGTTATTTGAATCGGAATATTATTCTATCGTCAATCCTAAGACGAAGAATTGCGAATATGGCGGGTTTTTTGTGGAACCTGTTCAGGCCACCGGTGGATACATTGTTCCTCCTAAGGGCTATTTCAAAGAATTAAAAAAGCTTCTTGAGCGTCATCAGGTTTTGTTTGTTTCGGATGAAGTGCATATGGGCTTCTATCGTACAGGTAAGATGTGGGCGATTGAGCATTTTGATGTTGTTCCCGACATTATCGTCTTTGGAAAGGCCTGCACCAACGGCCTTAATCCGTTGTCGGGTGTTTGGGCTAAGGAAGAATTGATTAACCCAGACGTGTTTCCGGCAGGGTCAACTCATTCGACGTATTCGTCCAACACCATTGGGACAGCTGCAGCGCTAGGTGTGATGGATTTGATTGAAGACTCTGATTTCGCCACCAGCGTTCCTGAGAAGGGCAGGTATTTTGTGGAACGTCTAAAAACCTTGCAGAAGAAATATCCTCAGATCGGCGAGGTGGATGGTTTAGGGCTGGCCATGCGTATTGAAATTTGTCAGAAGGACGGACGTACGCCGGATCGTGAATTGACAGACAGGGTTGTCAATATCGGTTTAGAAGGCCAATTAACGGCCGGTGGCGGTAAACCCAAAGGGTTACTTTTAGGTGTCGGTGGCTATTACAAAAATGTATTCACCTTAGCCCCCTCTTTATACATTACTCGTCAGGAAATTGATTTGGCTGTTGATTTGATTGATGAAGCCTTACGTCAGGGGCTGAGTTTAAAGTAGTTTTTGACAAGAAAGATTGTTAAAGTAAAAGCCTCTTAGAGCTTCTAAAGCACTGAGAGGTTTTTATTTCTAAGGCAGACTGTTATGGAAGACAGAGTTGTTCCTCATAAAGTATTCCTTGCCGATCGGTTTGATGGGAAGGCTTACCTTGAGAAGTATCCTGATTTAAAACATAAAGGGATACTTACTCCGAAACAGGCGAGGGAACATTGGGACAGCTATGGTTCCAATGAAGGTCGGATACTTTTTCTTAAAGAGCAGGCTGCTATAAGGTTTCCTCAAGAATTGCCCGGTGAATTATGGGGCATTACGGCATTCTTTAATCCCGCAAGGTATACTAACAAAGCTAAGAATTATAGAATCTTTCGTCAATCTTCTAAGGCCCAGGGTCTTAAGCTTTTGACAGTTGAGTTGGCTTTTGATGGGCAGCCTTTTGAACTTAATACAGAAGATGCAGACACGCTGATTCAGATTAGGGGTGGCCAGGAGAATGTGTTGTGGCAGAAGGAGGCGTTGCTGAATATTGCCTTAAAAAATTTGCCGAAAAGTTGTGATAAGGTCGTGTGGGTGGATTCTGATATTATTTTTCAGAATGAGATCTGGGTGGCTGAGACTTCGAAGCTTCTTGAGACTTACAAGGTGGTTCAGCCTTTTGAATATTCGGTAAGGATGGCAGAGGGGTTTAGGGATTTGTCGGCTTATTCGATTTGTTCAAATCTAGATTTTGGTTTTCAGGAAGGGCAGAAGATGGTGAGTCTTGCTGCTTATTGGGCTAATTTTATTCAATATGGCCTTTCGTTTCCATTTTTTAATATTGGTTATGTGTGGGCTGCTCGCAGAGATCTTCTGGATAAGCATTTTTTTTATGATCGTTTTATTCTTGGCGGTGGAGATCGTACTATCAGTTACGCCTTTTATAATTATCCGGTCTATTTAGAGGAGCGTAAGTGCTATGTTCCCTTGATTCAGGATTCTTTGGCGTGGGCCCAAGGAATATTTAACGATGTTCAGGGGAGTGTTCACTATAGCTCAGGGACAATTTTTCATCTGTGGCATGGAAATTTAATAGACAGGGGATACAATTTTCGGCATCAGGGCTTGATTGATTCAGAATTCGACCTATCCCAAGATATCAAAAGAAATTCTCAGGGAATTTGGGAATGGAGGACGGATAAGTCATTGCTTAAGAACAGCGTCAGAAATTATTTTTTTGAAAGAAGAGAGGAGCATTCGAAGCGATTTCTTATCAAAAATGTTTTTAATCATTATTTTGGTCTAATGAAGAAAGTTTCAGGCCGGTTGGATGGATTAGAATCTGAGAATTCTTTACAGGGGCCTTTGAATTTATCTGTAGATGCTGATAAAGAGAAGTTCTCTCAAATTTTTGATTGGGAGAGATATGTTCTTTCTTACCCTGATCTGATGAAGGCTGGGATTAATACCAAGGTTCTTGCTCTCAATCATTTATTTCAATGGGGGGTTAAAGAGCAAAGAGTGTTTTTTACAAAGAATTCAGAAGATTCAACATTTCCTAAGGCCTTACCTGGAGATATCTGGGGGATCAGCGTCCTTTTTAATCCTTCAGGATTCAAGAATAAAGTTGAGAATTATTATATTTTCCAGGAATCCTTAAAACGACAAGGGTTAAAACTCTTAACTGTTGAATTAGTATTGGGGGCGCATCCTTTTCAACTCTCCAAAACAGACGCAGACAAACTTATTCAGATCAGGGGTTCTTTGGAGAATGTGTTGTGGCAGAAGGAGGCTTTGTTAAATATTGCCTTAAAGAATCTTCCGTCAAGCTGTGATAAGGTGGTATGGCTTGATGCGGATCTTATTTTTCAAGATGACGGCTGGGTTAATGAAACGGCGCAGCTTTTAGAGAAGTACAAGATTGTGCAGCCATTTACAGCGGCGGTTCGCTTGAAAAAGGGGGAGAGACAGTTGGGAATGTTAGAGGGTCAGAGGGTGATGAGTTATGCCTATTATTGGAAAGGTGAGTATAAAAGTTCCCATCAGGTTCCAATCTATCATCCTGGATTTGCATGGGCAGCTCGTCGAGAGACTTTAGATTCAATAGGTTTCTTTGATTTAGGAATTCTTGGTTCAGGTGATAGTTATATGGCTTTCGGATTTAATTTGGAACACATCAAGATGTTTAGATTTTATACCCTAGCTTCTTTTATGAAATCTATTCCTTTGAAGATGGCTCAGGAACTTGAGACATGGCTTGAAAACGTTCATCAACATGTTCAAGGAAGTCTGCATTATTCTTCAGGGACTGTTCTTCATTTATGGCATGGTTCCCCCGTAGATAGGGAGTATGCCAAGCGTGCGAATATCCTGCTTGATTTTAATTTCGACCCTTTTGAGGATATTAAGAAGACCAAGGACGGCATTTGGCAGTGGACGACTCAGAAGAGGGGGTTTAGACATAGAGTTCTTGAATATTTTAGATCTAGAAATGAGACGGGATCATTGTTTATGTCTATTTATATAAAATTTAAACAAGTCATGGGTATGTTGAGTCAGCGAAGAGTGGGGCAATCTTATGACTGGATGGAGTATATCGAAAGATATCCTGATCTTAAGGCCAATGGAATTCTGACCATTCGGCAGGCCAAGGAGCATTGGAAGCGGTTTGGCAAGAAAGAAAATAGAACCTTACGTTTAAAAGATTGATTTTAGGATTAGAATAGGAAGAATATTTCATTATTATTTTAAGGGAGGTTAGAAATTCTTAGTCATGAACAAGCCATTTGAACCTAAATTATTGACGGTATTACGGGAAGGTTACACCTTTCCTGTTTTTTGCAAGGATCTCCTCGCAGGGGTTATTGTGGGGATTGTCGCCTTGCCTTTATCCATTGCTTTTGCCATTGCCTCAGGGGTCAAACCCGAACAGGGCCTGATCACAGCTGTTGTTGCCGGACTTTTGATTTCTGTTTTTAGCGGCAGCCGTGTTCAAATCGGCGGACCTACCGGCGCTTTTATTGTTATTATTTTCGGCATTGTTCAGCAGTATGGTTATGACGGTTTAGCGGTCGCCACCGTCATGGCAGGGGGGATGCTGATTGTTTTAGGGGTCGCTAAATTGGGGGATGTCATTAAGTTTATTCCCTTTCCTGTGACCGTGGGCTTTACTAGCGGGATTGCGCTGATTATTTTTACGACACAGATTAAAGATTTCTTTGGTTTAACCTTACCCCATAATCCTGAACATTTCTTAGATAAATGGATGGTTTATGCCTCTCATCTTGGCTCCTTGGATCTTCATACCCTCATTATTGGTTATCTGACTATTGGCATTGTTATTTTTTGGCGTCGGGTGACGGATCGCATTCCGGGTCCACTGGTCGCTATTGTTGTAACGACGATTTTAGTTCAATGGTCAGGTTGGTCGGTGGCCACCATCGGTTCTAGATTTGGTCATGTCCCGAACACTTTTCCTATGCCGCACATGATTCATGTGGATTTAGACCTCCTGATTAAGATGTCTCACCCAGCAATGACTATTGCGTTGTTAGCTGGTATTGAGTCCCTGTTGTCTGCGGTCGTTGCCGACGGGATGACAGGCCGACGTCATCGTTCTAATATGGAGCTCATCGCCCAGGGCATTGCGAATGTGGTTTCTCCTTTGTTTGGGGGAATTCCAGCAACAGGTGCTATTGCCCGTACAGCGACGAATATTAAAAATGGAGGGCTGACTCCTGTGGCGGGAATTGTTCATGCTCTGACGGTTTTGTTAATCTTTTTATTTTTTGGAAAATGGGTTGCTTTTATCCCGATGTCAACCTTGGCAGGTATTTTGATCATCGTGGCCTACAATATGAGTGAGTGGCATTTGTTTGTCGGATTATTCCGTGGTCCTAAGAGCGATATTATTGTTCTATTGATTACCTTCTTTTTAACTATTCTAGTCGACTTGACCGTCGGTATTGAGGTGGGCGTTATTTTGGCGGCCTTTTTATTTATGAGACGAATGGTTGAGGTGACCCAGGTCAAATATTTAAATGAATCCTTATCGGGCGAAGAAAACGTTTTGGATCCCAATGCCATTAAGCCGGAAGATATTCCCCAAGGAGTGGAGGTCTTTGAAATTAATGGGCCATTTTTCTTTGGAGCGGCGGATAAGTTCCAGACGACGATTCGGCAGATGAAAAGAAGACCCAAGGTGCTGATCCTTCGTATGCGATTTGTTGAGTCTATTGATGCCACCGGTCTTCATGCGTTAGAGGACTTATTAGGGACAAGTCAAAAGGATGGGGTGACGGTGATTTTCTGCGGAGTTCATGCTCATGCGTTAAAGACCCTTAAAGAGGCTGGAATTATCACGAAGCTCGGGGAAGAAAATTTCTTTTGGGATATCAGAAAATGCATGACCTATGCTAAAACTCTTGTTGCTTCAAATGGGGAGATCTTGGTTAATGATAAGGGGTAATCGGTGATGATCAGACAATTATGGATTTTAAGTTTAGTGTTCGTTTGCGGATGCAGTTTGGTTGATTTAAGAGGACAAAAGGATGGTTTTTCTGTCGCTTCTTGTGCCAAGGGGGTAGGAATCCTTGATGAGGTGGCTAAGAAAAACGGGGTCACGGATCATTGGTCTAAGTTTTCTGAATTTCAAGTGACAGCCAAGGATCATTGGTCCTGGACCTTAATTCGATGGCTGACGCCAGTTCAGATCAACGATCAGAATCTGCAGTTTACCTTTAAGCTTGATAAAGAAGATTCCTTGATGGTGTATTTAAATGGGGACACCCCTTTTGACTCAATAGGCATGAGGGATACAAAGACCTATAGGATTATTAAAGGGGAGATTATCCAAAAACATTATATGGACGTGTCGATGTACCTGGCCCATGTGCGTCATTATTTCTTATTCCCTCAGATGATCAAGGAGTACCCTGTGACCGCCTATATGGGCGAAGGCCAGATGAATGGGATCATTTACGATAAGGTCTATGTCTCAACAACAGATTCGCCGGCGAATTCTAAAGAAGATCAGTATGTGGTATGGGTTAATCAGAAGACAAAGAGGATGGATTATATTGAATTTACTATTCGTGATCTTTTGCCGTCGCTGCATGGGGTGATGGCCTATAAGGATTACCGTTTAATCGACGGGATCTGGCTGCCCTTTGAGATTACCTTGCTTAATTCGATGACAACCAAGAGTTATTCTCACCGATTCACCGTACAGAAGATACATCTTAAGCAATAGTGAGCGCTTTCTTAAAAGTTGTGCCCAGCCCTTGTTTTTCACTATTTTTGTTACATACTTAGGGTATATGAAGAAATCCCCATTTGTCCATATATTGATCCTGACAGCCTTCCTTTTCAATAGCTTTGGACTTGTACCAACGGTGCAAGCGGAACTTGTTTTACCTAAACCAGGGACGATGGTGCATCTGAGTCCTGAGTTTAATCTTCCTATTCTTAAAGGGATTAAGGTTCATAAGGATAATCCGTTTCGGTTTGAATTCGTCCTGGACCAAGGGGACAGGACGTCCGCCGAAGCCAAACGCGAAAGCATTTTGGCGAAGGAGGATTACCTTAAAACTGAATCTACCAAATTAATCAAATATTTCCTAGCTAGCCTAACCACCCCCGAGAAAGACATGTGGGTCAATCTGTCACCTTACGAGAAAGACAGAATTGTCCCTGAATCCTTCGGCCAAACCGAAATGGGCCGCGACCTGCTGGCACAGGATTATATTCTAAAGCAAATCACAGCATCTTTGATCTATCCCGAGGAGGAAACGGGGAAGAAATTCTGGAAGCGTGTTTATGAGGAGGCGGCTAAGAAGTTTGGGACGACAAATATTCCGGTCAATACGTTTAATAAGGTATGGATTGTTCCCGAGAAGGCTGTCATTTATGAAAATGCTAAGGTGGGAGCGGCGTATGTGGTGGAGGCGCGGTTGAAGGTGATGTTGGAGGAGGATTATGTTGCCCTTGAAAGGAACAACAAGGGCAGAACATCCCCGCAGGGGATTCCCATCGAAAAAGATAGTGAGACCATAGTGCTACAGGAAAAGGCTATAAATAGTCATATCCTAGGCTCCCAAATCATCCGCGAAATCGTCATCCCCGAACTCACCCGCGAAGTCAACGAAGGCAAGAACTTTGCTCAGCTGCGTCAGGTCTACTATTCCTTTCTTTTAGCCTCTTGGTATAAAAAGAAAATTAAGAACAGTATTTTGTCGGCGGCCTATGCTGATCAGAATAAGACGGATGGCGTAAGGATTAAGGATCCTAAGGAGAATCAGAAGATTTACGAGCAATACCTGCAGGCCTTTAAGAAGGGGGTTTATAACTATATTAAGGAAACCCCGGATTCTGTTTCAGGTCAAAGTTTTCCCCGTAAATATTTCTCCGGTGGAACGCAGCTGATCTATTCTGTTAAAGAAGTCGAAAATTCTGCCGTCCTGGCTAAGATAGATGCGGTTTCGCTAGTCCAAGTGAAGGCTTCTGTCGATTTTGCTCAGACGACAAGGGAAGATAATCCGATGTTAGATGATTTGCCGTTTTGGAATACCAAGGATGAAAATCGCCGTTTCTTGCGATTATTGGCGAACGAAGGAGGTCGATCTTTAGAACAAGCCATTGATGATCATGGGGTTCTTCTAAGAACGGTTCAAGATCAAGATAAAGCCTATGAAGAGTATTATATCGACGTCACTCCTGTCGGAGGGAAACCCATCGATATTCAATTAAAGATTAATATAGAAAATGCCGAATTAGAACGCCTGAGTATTATTTGGGGTGGAGAAGTTAATCTTTTATTCAGACAGGAGTATTCTGACAAACTTTTATCAGCGTGTTTAAAGTTAGCCAATGAGATATACACGAAGAAGCATCAAGGTAAAGGTCATTTGATTTTTGATTGGATAAATATTCAAAGAGCGCATGGAAGTAATGAGGCTCCGCTATTGGGGACAGATAGGCAGGACTGGGCGATGAAAAGCTTCTCTCTTGACGATAAGGTCCAGGTTTGGGAGGACTTTGTTCGTGAAGGACAGACCTTTCCTGAGAATCTTTTGCATGAACAATCTCAAATTGTTTTATATTCATTTGAACAGGAAATAGAGACAAGATTGGAGGAATTAAAGAAGTCTTTTGCAAAGGATAGTACAGAAGGTGTTTGGGAGTTATTATCCCAAGATGTTCGTTTTCGTGAAGCTGCTCGTCATGATAGTTTTTTAAGAAATTTCTATGTTAAAGAGCCATCTCAATTATTTAGGTATGAGTACACCTATGAATTTCTTTTTTCTAAAATGTTTCCATTGATTGTGAAGAGTCTTGTGAATGGGAAGCCGTTAAAAGATATTCCTCCTCAGGTTATTAATGTGGGTGTTATAGGGGCCGCTTATGGGGAAGAGCCGATCTCCGTGGTGATTCTTTGTGATCAAATGTTAAAGAAGATGGGACTTCAGAAGTACGTTAAGGTGCGTATTCATGTGATGAGTCCACAGGGGGATGTTTTTAAGAAGGTTAAGAATAATCAAATTATATATCCGTCGAGTATTATCGAGTCGCATGTTGATAAAGAATTTCCTAAAGCGGATTTATCTGAATATTTTGTTGAGGAAAAGGGACATTATAAGCGCTCATCAACATTAGATCAGATGATTAGTTTTTATGATTTTAATTTTCTAGATGAAACAACGCATAAGGGAATCCCCCAGTTCAATATGTTGTTAATGCATAACGTGATTCAATATTTGATTCCTCAGGACAAAGAAAATCTGAATATATTTAAGAATAAGGTTAATCTGGCCTGGAAATATTTAGATCAATTATTGAAGGAGGGGAGTATATTTTCTATTTTTAATGGAGACAATTTATGGGACTCACACGTTAAAGATTCTTTTCAGAAGGAATTTATGTTTTCTGGAGTTTATAACAGTATGCCACCTTCACCAGATCGGTGGATGCTTTTTAAAACAATCACTGATGCGGCTATGAATTCCTCCTTGAAGGATCAGGCGATGCAAATAACAAACGGAGGTATTGATTTGACTTCTGATAAAACCCTGCAAATTCAAAACAGTGGTCAGGGTTTTGAGTTTAAGATAGATCCAGCCCAGTTGTCCATGCTTCGAAATGCCTCTGGTTTAGTGCCCATCGTTATCGATATTCAGCCCATCTCTGATCTACTTTTGTTTTTTTCAGGGAACGGTCAACTGATAGTTACCCCTTTTCTTCCAAAGATTAACCTGCCAAGAGAATAACTGATCCAAGTCAACCGGTGGAATCATCAGTAAGCGTTTATCAAGGTTTTGGTTCTTTTCATGAGCCAATTGCAAGGGGGTTTTGTGTTCTTTGTAAGAATTGGGTCTATGTAAATTGAAGAATAATTGATAACAAGATGCTTTTGCGAAGAAGTCTAAACGATTTTGGAATTGTTCGAGTTCAAAGAATTCAAGTTCCATAAGGTTGTGAATGGTTTCGACATCAGACTGCATACGATGAGCGCCTGGGAAGATGGTGCGATGGAATTGACCTTCTAAGGACTCAATGACTTTGGTGTAT
>JADFYF010000099.1 GCA_015233165.1 Candidatus Omnitrophota bacterium | reverse complement strand
TTGATATTTATTGGAAATGGATTAGGGGCATTGGTTGTCAGGGAATTTACCGTAAGGGGAATAAACTTAATTTCTAAATTTGCTTATTTAAAGAATGGAGCAATGTATTCAATAGGAATGCTTGGGGGGTTAATGGTTTTAGAGGCATTTGGCAAGGAATATCCCTTTTGGTTGGCGCCTCTTAATACTGTTCTTCTTTTAGTAATCTTTATGTTTCTTTCTGTTAGAGAATTAAAAATGGCAGAGAAAATTGTCAGCCAAAACCTCTCCGTTCGTCTGACAGAGGCCTTGGTGAAACAAGTTTCCACTAAATCCCCTAAGAAGACAAAGGCCTTTAAAGCCAAGGATCAGGAGATAGCTAATTTAGAGGATGAATTGCGTCGAATTTTAGGAACAAAGGTGATGGTCGAGGATAATAAGGGTAAAGGGCGACTGATTATTGAGTATTATTCATTGGATGATTTGGATCGTGTTTTAGCCGTTTTAAGAAAGAAATAATATGGAAAAAGTTTTGGTTTTGATTAAACCTGACGGCATGCAGAAGGTTATTGTGGGCAATGTGTTAAACCTGTTTCTTGTCAATGATGTTAAATTAATTGCAATGAAGTTGGTTAAACCATCGACCAGGTTGGCACAGAATCATTATCAGGACCTTAAGGGAAAGACTTTTTTTAAAGAGATTGTAGAATATTTAGAGGGACGGTTTCACGACGATGCTCCTGTGGTGGCTATGGTTTTTGAGGGAAGGAATATTGTTAAACGTTGTCGCGATATTGCCGGTGCTACCAATCCGGAAGAGGCCTCTCCTAGAAGTGTCCGTGGCAAATATGGCCGCATCACCACCAAAGGACTTTATGAAAACGTGGTGCACGTCTCTAGTTCCAACGAGGAGGCCAGACGTGAGATTGCGTTGTGGTTTAAGAAAAACGAATTGATTCCTAAGGAGAGCAAATGATTTCAGGCATGACAGGTTATGGCACAAGCGACATGGGTTTAGGAAGGGTGAAGGGGACTGTGGAGATTAAAACGGTTAACCATAGGTATCTGGATCCTGCGTATTATCTGCCTTCAGGGTTTTCCTCCTATGAAGACAAGGTTCAAAAGATTATCGCTCGTCATTTGAAACGCGGGCGTGTTACGATTTCTATCCGTATTACCGAAAAGCCACAGATGACGATCACCGTCAACAAGGAGGCTGTTAAGAAGTATGCGGATATTGCCAAGGCCCTGGCCAAGGAGTTGAATCTGAAGAATGATTTTTCAACGGCTGACCTGTTAAAAATGCCAGGTGTTGTGGAGGCTAAAGAAACCTACGTTCAGGCTGTCGACATTTGGCCCGTCGCTGAGAAGGCGATTGAAAAGGCTCTGGTCGCTGTTGTGGCGATGCGTAAAAGAGAAGGAAGGTCACTAGCGTCGGATATTAATGGTCAATTAAAGAAAATGACAACCAGAATTAGTCAGATCAAAACGCGTGCAAGTAATTTGTTGAAGGAACAAAAAGTAAAATTGACGAGTGAAGAGTATGCCAGCTATCAGAAAAGTAATGATATCAACGAAGAGCTTTCTCGTCTGGCGCATCATATTTCAGAAGCCAAGAATTTGTTAAAGACATCCAATGGAGCTGGTAAGCAGCTGGACTTTATCGCTCAGGAAATGCAGCGCGAGACCAACACCATCGGATCGAAGGTTCAGGACAATCAAATATCAGCGGCTGTTATTGCGCTTAAAGCTAAGGTAGAAAAGATACGTGAACAGGCTAATAACGTTGAGTAAGATTAAGGCTAAATTGAAAAGGCTAGGGACGCCGATTAAACCAGGAAAGATTATTATTCTTTCTGGCCCATCAGGCTCCGGTAAAACCACCCTCCACAAAACGCTTTTAGAATCCCCCTTGTTCAAGGACAAAATTGTCAAATCGATCTCGGTGACGACACGCGGCCGTCGCACCGGTGAACGTGAGGGGCGTGACTATTAATTTATTAACGAAGAAACCTTTACCAGACGTATTCGTCGTGGTTATTTTCTTGAATGGGAAAAGGTCTTCGATAATTTTTATGGCACACCTAAAATTCAGGTTTTGAATTTACTCAAAAAAGGTAAACATGTGCTTATGTGTATTGATGTCAAAGGCGCTGCGCAGATCAGTGAACAATTTCCTAAGGCGATTAAGATATTTATCAAACCCCCTTCCATGCAGGAACTTCGCCAACGTTTAGAAAGGCGAGCCTCCGAAACCCACGAAACGCTTAAAATCAGACTAGAAGTTGCTTTTGAAGAAATGCAACGCGCAAAAGAGTATGACCACATCATCATCAATGGCGATCTCGAGAAAGCTAAGATGGACCTGCAGGAATTAGTGGCCAACGTCCTTGGCTTTTAGTTATTCCTTGGAAGAATAGGGGCATGTCTCGCATGAAACTGATAGGATATCGTTGACATGATATACATATATCAAAAAGGAGATATCCATGGTGCGTACATTAATAACACTTCCTTCTGAGCGGGAGAAGAAATGAAATATTTGTTAGATTCAATCATCCTGATCGATTTTTTTAATCGAGTGCCTCCGGCCGCCAGATGGCTACAGGGCGTAAAACCACAAGAGATTGCTATCTCTGCGATCGCTGTCCAAAACAATCTTACCTTGATTACCCGTAACAGTAAGGATTTTAACCCTGCAGTCCATAGGTTCGTCTAAATTCCCTATAAGTTGTAAGTTAATTTTCCAATGGACAATCCAAGGGGGCTGTGGTATAAATATCGCCTCTTAAATGCCGTATTTGTACTTAAACAGAGATATACAAAGGAGTAACAATGGGGTATCAACCGTTAGAAGATTTATTGCCAAGAGCGAATAACAGCATTTATCGCTTAGTGCGTTTAGCCTCCAAAAGAGCCTTAGAACTTTCTGAGAATGCACCCAGACTCGTCGTCGCTCCTTCTGAACAGAAATTGACAACTCTCGCCTTAGAAGAAATCAAACAAGGCCGCGTGATTGATAAATTAGTCGTCGACATGGAAATAGCAGCAGCCAAAAAAAATAAAAAATAATGGCCAAGAAGAATATTGTTTTAGGTGTCACGGGCAGCATTGCGGCCTACAGGGCGGCTGATCTCATCCGTCGTTTTCAGGATGAGGGGGCCGACGTCACCGTTGTGATGACAAAGGAATCATGTGAATTTATCACCCCTTTGACATTAGCCACGCTCTCTGGAAAAGAAGTTTATACAGATATGTTTGCTAAAAGCAATTGGAAGATGGGGCATATTGAATTGTCTAAAGCCGATGCTCTTGTGATTGCGCCGGCGACAGCTAATGTGATTGGAAAGTTAGCCAACGGTTTAGCCGACGATTTTCTAACAACGCTAGCGATTACGACCAAGGCAAAGATTTTTATAGCACCGGCCATGAACGAAGATATGTATAAGAATGCGATTGTGACGGAGAATTGTGCGAAGTTAAAGAAATATGGATTTAAATTTATTGAGCCTATTAAAGGCAAGTTGGCTTGTGGGATTGTCGGGGCAGGACACTTGGCTGAAGTTGAAGATATCGTGAAGGTTGTTCTAAAGGTGTAAAGATTTTATGGCGGGGTAGCCAAGTGGTAAGGCAGCGGTCTGCAAAACCGCTATTCACCGGTTCGATTCCGGTCCTCGCCTCCAAAGCGACTCTGGTTGGATCAAGAAGTAAAGGATTTTCGTCGTTAAATACGAAGGTATTTAACGATACGGGCGGGTGGTGGAATTGGTATACACGCAGGACTTAAAATCCTGTGGCCGTAAGGTCGTGAGGGTTCAATTCCCTCCTCGCCCACTATATTAAAGTTCCCGACTTGTCGGGACGATGGACCCGTAGCTCAGTTGGTTAGAGCGTTTCCTTGACATGGAAAAGGTCACAAGTTCGAGTCTTGTCGGGTCCACCATTTAAGAAAAATCGTCCACTTAAACAAGTAGGACATTTTCGCCGATGCCTCAAGACTACGAAGGATAAGGCTTTAAAATTATGGATTATTCACGCGACATCGATAGATTACGTCATACCACCGCCCACGTCATGGCTCAGGCTGTTCAGGAGCTTTGGCCGGAGGTCAAGGTGACAATAGGTCCTGCCATCGAGAATGGTTTTTATTACGACTTCGATAAAAAAGAAACATTTACCGACGAAGATCTAAAGACCATTGAAAAGCAGATGTATAAAATCATCAACAAGAAACCCGTGTTGACAAAGGAGGTGTGGACTCGTGCTCAGGCGCTGGAGTACTTTCGCTCCAAAGGTGAAACCTATAAGGTGGAGCTGATTGAAACGCTTCCAGACAACGAAGAGATTTCGATTTATAAGACCGGAGAAGGTTGGCTTGATTTGTGCAAAGGACCGCACATCGATAATGTGGGATTGATTAAGGGAGTCAAGCTTCTTTCTGTGGCCGGGGCGTATTGGCGTGGCGATGAAAAAAGGCCCATGCTGCAGCGTATTTACGGGACAGCGTTCTTTACCCAAAAAGAACTCGACGAGTATTTAAAGATGCTCGAAGAAGCCGCTAAGCGCGATCACCGCAAAATTGCCACCCAGATGGATCTATTTCATATTTATCATGAAACCGCTGGTGCTGGGTTGGTCTTTTATCATCCTAATGGCGCCATGCTTCGCAAACTCATTGAAGATTATCTTCGTGCGCAGCATTTAAAATTTGGCTACAGCCTTGTCGTGACCCCCAATATTCTTAAAGGCAAGCTCTGGGAAACTTCAGGACACGCCGGACATTACAAAAAGAATATGTATTATTTTGAAGTCGACGGTGAGGAATATGCCGTCAAGCCTATGAATTGCCCGGGACATATTTTGATTTATCAATCGCATATACGTTCCTACCGAGATCTTCCGATTCGTTATTTTGAATCAGGTACGGTATATCGTCAGGAAAAAGCCGGCGTTCTGCACGGCCTTCTTCGTGTTCGTGGATTTACCCAGGACGATGCGCACATTTTCCTTCGCCCGGATCAAATTAAACAGGAAGTTATTAATGTGATTGATTTCGTTTTTCAGACGATGAATGATTTTGGTTTTCATGATTTACATATTGAATTATCCACTCAGCCGGAAGATTCGATGGGAGAGCAAGGCAATTGGGATAAAGCAACAGCCGCTCTTAAGGAAGCTTTGGAAGCTAAGAAAATTAATTATTCCGTCGATGAGGGGGGCGGTGCGTTTTATGGCCCTAAGATTGATATTAAACTCAAAGATGCGATTGGACGTTTGTGGCAATGCGGAACGATTCAGTGTGATTTTAACTTACCGGAGCGTTTTGATATTTCCTATATTGATGAGGAGGGAGCACAGGTTCGCCCTATCATGCTGCACCGGGCTATTTTAGGCAGCTTAGAACGTTTTATTGGAACGCTGATAGAACATTATGCCGGTAACTTTCCGTTATGGATTGCCCCGAATCAGGTCGCCCTTATTCCGATTAAAGAAGAGCACGAAGCCTTTGCAGAAGA
>JADFYF010000098.1 GCA_015233165.1 Candidatus Omnitrophota bacterium | reverse complement strand
GTTTCCAGTGGTTATCCCAGGCACAAGGGCAGGTCACCTACGCGTTACTCACCCGTCCGCCACTTAGTTACTTCCAGTTACCCTTCCGCAACTCCGTGTGACTTGCATGTGTTAAGCACGCCGCCAGCGTTCGCTCTGAGCCAGGATCAAACTCTCCGATATAACTTGGCTTCAAAAAAATGCTTGGCTATAATTTAAAAATTGAATTGGACAACAGATGTCAAAGAACGCTTCAAAAATTGTTTGATAAGAATACCAGATAAATTTATGATGTCAACATTTTTTTTAAACTATTTTTTATTTACCCTACTCTTGCAACAAACGGTTTAAATTTCCACCTAATAAAAAGCCTCGATCTTCTGCTGATAAAATTGTATTATTAATTACACCGACGGAAGATTCAATATTTTGATTCGCAGGAAAATCTGATCCCCATAAAATATGGCGAACATCTGTAACCTCTAACGCGGCCAACAATGAGGCTTTAGATTTAGAACCACTGGTATCAAAATATAAATTTGCAAAATATTCGCTTGGATTCTTTGATATGTCTTTGACAAAATTGCGACGTCTGAGCATGGTATAGGTGGAATCAAAGCGTTCTTTAACGATTGGTAGAACGCCTCCATAGTGAGCAAAAATAAAATTTACCTCAGGAAATTTCAAAAAAACTTCCCCCATCATCATTTTGCCAATACACATCGATACATCAAAAACATACTCAAGAACAGGGCTAAGCAGAGGATCCTTAATACGCTCTTCTCCTATAGGATTCATAATCTGAGAGTGAATATGGATAGGCATATTCTTAAGTCTAGCAAATTCATAGACTTGCATAAATCTTGAATCATCTAAATAAATCCCGTCATAGCTGGACGCCAAAGAAATAACCTTAAAACCAAGATCTTCAATACGTTTAAGCTCTGCCGGGATCGCTTCCGGAGCATCAATAGGCAAGATACCTGCTCCAATAAAACGATCTTTATGCTTATGAACAAGCTGGGATATTGCTGGGTTATAAACATCACACAGCTTACCCCACCCTCCCATATTGATATGAGCATCACTGGTAGGATATAAGAGTAACGATTTCTGGATATAATTCTCATCCATACATTTCAAATGTTTATCCGCATCAGACCAAAACTCTTTAAAGAATGCAGTATTCTGAGCCACTGTGGGCGGCATATAGTGACTGTGGGCATCAATGGTCATTTAAAACTCCTTAAGATATTCTCCTATAAATAAAAAAGCCCCGTCGGTAAAGACGGGGCTGAAAAATATTTACTTCGCCTGCGTCTGTTTATAATCAATGATCGGTTTGGTCCACGTCGTCAATTGATTGATGACAGCTAATTCCAATGGACAGGCATTGGCAGGTACTGATAAGGCAAAGCTCACCATATCTGCGACGGCTTTAGGATCCATCAGACGATCACGCTGTGTCACTGCTACATCTTTAAGATGATCCGTTAAATCAGAAGCAACCACTCCGGGCAATAACGACGTGACCTTAATATTATATTCACGCATTTCCCAGAATAGTCCTTTAAGGAAGGCTCGCAATCCCATCTTCAGGGAACTGTAGGCCAGAAATCCCCGAGGAATTGGATCGACTAAGGTGGAACCTGAAACAACGTTGATGATATGGCCATCCTTGCGCGCCACCATGTCAGGGATGACTAAACGGATCAAACGGACATATCCTAAATAATTCACATGCGCTAACATCTCAAAATCTTCAATCGGCTGCTCATGAAAAGGATGCTGACTGGAAACGCCGGCAACGTTGACTAAGAAATCAATTTGCTTAAATTTATCCTTCGCCTTAGCGACGAGATTCTGCAAATGATCTAATTTGGCGACATCGCAAGGAACGCCGATGGCATCAATCCCGTACTTAGCCTTCAATTCATTGACAGTGGCATCCAGAGGACCTTGGGTGCGAGCGGCCAACACCAAGTTCGCCCCATGCTCTGCTAGACGCGTAGCAATCGCCTTGCCAATTCCACGACTAGCTCCCGTAATAACCGCCACCTTCCCTTTTAAATCTACAGATACATTTGCCATAACAACTCCTTTTACATGTTGCGGGATTGGTTTGGGTGTTGTCAAATGGGAGGATCCACACTGGGCGGAGGGGCCCATTTGGCAATACCCAAACCAATCTCACTAAATAGTTATTTCTTTGCTAAAGCTTCAGCCTCAATCACCTTCTTAAAAATCTTCATATTATGCTGGGAATGTTCATTCACAAACCCTTCAATTTGTTCTGCCGTAAACTTGGTAAACGTGGGATCTAATTCAAAATCCTGAATCCAGGTCATCTTGATCCCCTCTGGCGTTTCGAAGTAATACCAGACAATCTTCATATACTTAAACGGAAACATGGGTTCCCAACGCTGAGCATAGGCCATTTTCAAATCTTTAAATAACCAACGCTTAGACACCCAGGACTTGCCATGCTCGTCGGTTAAACGAAACGTAATCTCATTCCCACGACGTTCCAGAACCTCCGCAGAGGCATATTCCTTCCCAAAAAGTTCAGTCCAACGTTCAATATGATTCGAAATATCAAAAACTAATTCGTATGGTGCGTTGATAACAATTGCATTGACTGTGTGTCCCATAATTTTCTCCTATTCTAAAATAGCAACTACTCTCGACCAACCTGCCCCAGCATTTTTAACCTTCACCGGTAAACAGGATACTGTAAAACCAAAAGGTTTAGGAATAGCGCCTAGATTTCCTAAGCGTTCCATGTGACAATATTCACGACGACGACCAAGAAAATGACACGGCCAGATCTTGGACTTCTCTTTTGTGCTTAAGAATTCTTTGAACATGAGAAAGCACGGACGGTCTAGACCGATCGTGTCGATCCCCATCATCTTGATGCCCTGATCCAAGAGATATTCCACCGCATCGACATTCATACCAACATACTTATTTACATAATCATCTGTTCCCAGGGTTTTGTCTCCACCGGTATAGATCAGGACAATGTCCATAGGCTTCAGTGTATAGTTGATTTTCTTTAACGCATCAACAACATGCTGCTTGCCGATAGCCTCAGGGAATTTTAAATGAGTGAAGTCTAGAACAACTCCTGGGCCATAGCACCATTCTAAGGGGACATCCATAATCTGCTTGGCGGGTTTACCTTCGCACATGCTGCCATAGTGAAACGGAGCATCGACGTGGGAACCCATGTGGACGGAGGAATTGACAACTTCTAAGGACAGCATTTCACCGTCGGGAATTTCTTCAGAGGTGGCGACACGTTCGCCGCGATCAAAGCGTTCCTGACCTCCAGGTTGCTTGTTCATCACAACCCAGTTAAAATGTTCAACCCCTGCCTTATGCGTAATGCGCTCAATCTTAGCATCATGGGTTTCTACTAGAGTGTCATCGATAGGCAAACTCAGATTAATTATTTTCATAAAATTTCTCTAGTCCTCGTCTATTCTTAAAATGAGTATATATATCTAGTTGTTGTACATCATTTAAAACTGAAATTAATATTCTCGCAGAATTATCAAACAATAACGCCACATGAGAGTCTTCTTTACTACTTCCTATAACTTTACAATTTACTAATTCTGGTAATAAAAATTCTTTACGAAACTTGCTACTGTAATAACGATCAATTAGTTTCAAATCCTTGTCAATATATTCCCAATAGTCTTCAACATCAATCCTATAACCTTCACCAAAAGATAATCTCAGAACATATTCCCCAAGATCAACCTTAGTAAGTTCTCGACCATAAAAAGAAGAAATATTAACTGTTTTTATCGTTCCAATCACATTAGTCCCACATTCACTTTAAATATTCTGATCGCTCCAGATGAGTGCTGAAGAAATTTCTCATAACTAGTCGGTTTAGAATTAGCAACGGCCAATGCTGTTTCAATGATGGCGACCATGATGGGAATATACCCTCTTAAATCATCCATCCAGAATTTCTTCTCGACGGTTAAAACAGCATTTAACATATCCCCTTCATACCCCTCCCCTTTAAGCAGGGAGTCCACATGCAGACGCGAAATGGCTAAGGGAAGCAGATATTTCAAACTGCTATTTTGCTCAATCATCGTCCTTAATTCTGCATTTGAAAAATCTTTGACAGCAATCTTACGCAGCTTCTGACCTCTAGAAACAATGGAGGACTTATGACCGACATTCCCCATCGACTCTAATTCTTCTAAATTCTTTCTGATATCAAAATTGATTAATTCCATATCCACCTAATTAATGTTTACAACCGCAGGAATGACCGCCACAGCTGCCACCTTCGGTTTTAGATTTTAAGATGGCGATGATTTCATTGAACGAATGTGTTTTCTTTAGTTCACTGCCTTCTAAAGCGACTCCCAATTCCTTCTTAATAGCGACGGACAACTCCACCATTTCAGTGGAATCAATGCCGATGGATTCATCTAACTTAGCCCCTGGAATGATTTCGCTTTCCTTAATATCCAGCACCTTCTTAAAGACAGCCTTGACCTTGTTTTCTAAATCGGTTTGAGTTTGCATACATTCTCCTTGTTTAAGCTTTTTGTAACACTAAGACACAATTAATACCGCCGCGACCACGATTAATGATCAGGGCGTTCTTGATATTCTTTTCCTGAGCTTTGTTGGGGCAATAATCCAGATCACATTCGGGATCAGGAGTTTGATAATTGATCGTCGGAGGAACCATCCCATGCTCCATAGCAAGTACGGTTGAAATCACATCCAACGCCCCACTGGCTCCTAACATATTTCCAAAAATAGATTTAGGCGCTGACACAGGTATTCTCTTGGCATGCTCGCCAAAGGCTTCCTTGATCGCTCTGGTCTCAGAAATATCCCCTAGAACTGTTCCTGCTCCGTCGGCACAGATGTAATCGATATCAGAAGGCGCCAAGCCAGCATCATCTAAGGCAATGCGAATAGCCCGGGCTAACTGATGACCATCCTTAGCAGGATCGATGCGATTCGTAGCATCGGTTGTTGTTCCGTAACCGATAAGATTTGCATACACATGAGCCCCACGCTTGACCACACGGCTTTGAGGTTCAAGGGTCAAAACACCCGCCCCCTCCGCAATCGCCAACCCGTCACGATTTCTATCAAAAGGTCTATAGGCTCCGTTGGGATTAGCGTTATTCTTGGATAACATACCCGACGTCACGCAACAAAGTAAAGCATACGGTGTGACCGGAGCTTCCATCCCACCCGCTAAAATAATATCACAGTTGCCACGAATAATGGTACGCGCCGCATAGCCGATCGCCATCAGAGAACTAGCCCTGTCAGCGACGATGGTCTTACTAAAACCCTTAATCCCATAATGAATAGAAATCTGCCCCTGAGGCGCTGCCGGAAACCAGGCGGAAGCCATGAAAGGACTAACCCCCTCGCGCCCTTCGGTGTACATGTCTCTCAATTCCGTCTCAGCATACAACCAGCCGCCGATGGCATTGCCCATAAAGATCCCCACACGCTTCAAATCT
>JADFYF010000097.1 GCA_015233165.1 Candidatus Omnitrophota bacterium | reverse complement strand
AAAGCTATGCTTTGCCCTCTCCGTCGGAATAGCCGGATACAACACGGTTCCCCAGAATTGATTAGGGATTTCCTTAGACGTTGTGGTGCTTCTGACCGTCACCTCAATGATGGAACCCACCGTCACTTCAGGCAAGGTCACAACCTTCATACGCATATCCGAATACATGGGAGAATCATCATAGACAGGCAGATCTTGAATGCTAGAGGCAGGATACTGATGTCCGTCGGGATTCTCAACATGCGCCTGAACATCCGTCAGAGCATCACGCGATTTATTGTAATAAATCGGCCATTGCCCTAAATCCTTCCCTTCCTCCTTCTGAATCTTAACCCGGGCATGATACGTCTCTTCATAAGACCAATCCGGCTTTATAGTTGTTTCATATTCATTGACCAAGGCAATGTAAGGCTGATTAGCATATTTATCTTTCCAAATTTGAGATTGGAAATTAGCCAAGGCCTTAGGGTCTTCATCGGATTGAGCCATCAGCGGCAATCCCATGACGAGGATCAAAAGAGTTAATATCATTTTATTCATAAGCGCTCCTGCTTTATAAATCAAAACTTTTAGTCATAAAATCATGAATACGATTATCCATAAGGATCTGACTTTTGGCGATAGGTTTTCTTAAGATTATTCCCTCAAGCGATGTGCAGCGGCTTAAGGCGACGTACATCTGTCCGTGGGCAAAGGTGCCGAAGCCGACGTCGATCATTACACGTTCAAACGTCTGCCCCTGAGACTTGTGAATCGTCACGGCCCAGGCTAATTTAAAAGGATACTGCGTAAAATGACCGATCACCTTAGAGGCTAACGCATCTGTTTCTGTATCAAAGAAGTACTGATAAATTTCCCAGGTATGTCTCTTTACATCCACCGTCTGTCCGTTTTCTAATTTCACCATAATGATGTCATCGCCGGACGTCGCCTTGATTTCCACGACAATGCCTAAGGAGCCATTCACCCATCGCTTTTCAGAATCATTATTGAGCATCATGACCTGAGCGCCTTTTTTAACAGCCAAGGTTTCCTGAGTGGGAAAACTCTTTTTCTCAAAATCACCGGAAACAGCGCCCTGATAGACATGATCCTTACCCGGTAATCCTCTTAATTGATTCGCATTCACCGTTTCGGCAATAGAATTGGTCGTCGTTAAGGTGATATAAAAATCGCCCTCATTAAAGGAGACCTTGCTTTGATGACGGGTGTTAAAGGCATGAAGATGATGATCTTCAAGTTGGTTATGTCTGACGGCATTAAGCAGATGAATAAAACCTTCGTCCTTCTGACGATAAATCTTCTTAAGCTCCACAATCTTAAGCGATATCCGAGGAAGAATCTTCGCTGAGAAAAAATACGGCGTTAAATAATGACTCTTAAAAATCTCTTCTTCCCATTTAGAAACCACCGGCGGCAATTGATACATGTCGCCTAAGAATATCATCTGAATCCCACCGAAGGGTTTATTGTAATCCTTGCCAAACAAACGCAAGAAAGCATCGATGCAATCCAACAAATCTGCACGAACCATGGAAATCTCGTCAATGACAATAGCATCTAACTCCTCATACATCTTTCGCTTGGTCTTACGAATGATAATATCATTAACCGCCTCCGGAGTAATATCCGGCTTAAACTGAAAAAAGGAATGAATCGTCTGCCCCTTGATATTCAAAGCTGCCACCCCGGTCGGGGCCAGCACCGCAATGCTCTTGGTGGTCTTATGACGAAAATACTGCAACAGCGTCGACTTCCCAGTCCCCGCCTTACCTGTCACAAACAAATGCTGACTGGTATTTTCCAAAGCTTCAAAAGCGGCCATAAATTGGTCGTTAAAGTCGAGTTCAGCAAAATTGATCGGCGCTTGAGAGGCCATTATTTGGCTCCCCTGATCCCGACAATTTGTTCTTGAAGCATTTTATGTGTTTTCAAATTTTCTTCCCGTCCAGTAATAACCTCAATGATCGTTGAGGTGGATGACTTAAGGGCTTTCGTATAGGCCTTGGAGAAATGATCTGTGTCCATGGGTTGCGCGTAGTTAAGTTCAAACATGGCCGCAGCATTTGCCATGGTATAGCTATGCGGGGTGCCGTAATATTTTTCAAAGACATCGGTATGCTGAGCAATAGGTAGGAAGGAAAAGATTCCGCCTCCACCGTTATTGAGCACGACGATAATAACTGGAACTGATAAATCTCGAAGCATCGCCAGAGAATTGAGATCATGCAAGGCTGCCAGATCGCCGACCATCAGCGTCACAGGTTTATTCAATCCCTGAGCAAAACCTGAGGCTGAAGCAAGAATACCGTCAATCCCGCTGGCGCCTCTGTTGCCACCGATGACAACGTCCTGGCCCTTAAAATCTCCATAGAATTCCATATCGCGGATGGGCATGCTATTCGATACAAATAAACCTGTTCCCTGAGGAATCAAGCCAGACACCAGACGAGCCGCAGCAATTTCACTGAGACGTCCGTCGGATTTTAGAAACTTCTCAATCGTTTGATCAACCTTCTTGTTTAAATTCTGTAGGGAACGCAGATCTGCATTCCCTGCACGTAATTTCACTAAAGGTGTCATGGTCTTACAGAAATTCCCGACGGAAGATTCCACCCTTAGAGTCACCTGATGAGAAGGATCATTACGAAGACTATGATTCAAAACCATGATGTAGGCTTTAGGATTCAACTTCTCGATTAATTCATAATATCTCTTAGACGTCATTCGTCCGCCGAGATGCAATACACCATCAAAAGTAGGGAACAGTCGCGACTGTTCCCTACTCTGTAATAAAATCTGATCAAAATAATGGATGACATTCTTATGCGAACAACCTAATCGAATTCCTGAGACCAGATCCGCAAAAATAGGCCAGCCCAATTTCTCTGACAAAGCCAAGACCTGTTTCTGTTCTGTTTGAGCAATCTTACCGACGAAAATGACACCTTTTTTAATACCATCAATCACCTCGGCTATCTGCTTTACATCCTTAAGGCCAGACGTATCACTACTTGTATATTGCGTATAAGGCTTATTGGATTTCAACCAGCTGGAAAGACTCTTGGAGTAGGACGCTAAATCATCCTTGGTCTTTACAGGAACCAAGGGATCACGAAACATGCAATTGATATGCGCGACTCCGCTAGGGTTACGTGTAGCCTGATACCAGGCCTGATCCACCGTCGTTAAAACAAACTCAGGTTTAATATTTAAATCAGGACACGGCAGATCCGTAAAATGCTTTACATACTTACCAAAGATCCCCACCTGATCAATCGTCTGAACAGCGCCCGTCTGACGCAACTCCGGCGGACGATCCGCGCTCAGCACAATCAGGGGAACCTTCTTCTTGGAAGCTTCGACGATGGCAGGAAAAAAATTAGCCACAGCGGTTCCTGAGGTACAGATCAAAACGACAGGCTTCTTATGGACCGACGCATAGCCCAGAGCATGAAAAGCCAATCCCCGCTCGTCAAAATGAACAAAGGTGGTCACCTTCGTGTTCTGGCCGGCAGGAACGCTCAAGGGCGAGGATCGTGATCCCGGCGCTATACAAAAATAATCGCAGCCCAGACGAACGAATTCTTCGACGATCAACTGGCCCCAACAATGATTGATATTAGTCTGTGTCATTGGATTAACTTGATAAAATTACTGATTTTATTTTCAATTTCCTGCCATTCTTCCTGAGCATCTGATCCTGCCACAATCCCAGCTCCAGCATAGACCGTCATCTCTTTCCCCTGAACCAAACCTGAACGAATACCGACGACAAACTCACTCCAATCCAGCCCGACGTAACCAATCAATCCGGTATACCATCCTCGTTCAAATCCTTCTAACTGACCGATCAACTTGAGGGCTTGTGTTTGAGGAACACCCCCCACGGCCGGTGTGGGATGCAAGGCCTTGATAATGTCCTCATCACAAACACCATCCTTCAACTTCCCTTCAAAGGCCGTAATCAAATGATGACCATTGCCTAAGGTGAGAATCTGTGGCTTTTGAGAATGCTGATGATCCTGACAAATTTCAGATAATCCCTTATCAATCGCCTGAACAACACATTCATGCTCATAATTATTCTTTAAAGAAGCAAGCAGCTGTTCCTTTAACCGATTATCCGAAGACACTCCTTGTCCCCGAGCAGACGTTCCCGCAATCGCCTCGCTAATCACAGCACGACCAAATTTACGATAGAGCCTCTCGGGAGAAGCTCCCAGAAAAGCGGTCTTTCCAAACTGAAAACAAAAATGATAGCTGTTCGGTGTGACTTCAAACAAACGACGCAGAATATCCCAAGGATCAATGACTTTTAAAAATTTCAATTTGGTCTGACGAGCCAGCACCACCTTCTGTAATTTTCCCTTCACTATTTCTTTAAGGACACTCTGTACCTTCTGATCCCACGCTTGATTGGAAGGAAAATTCCCGCGCTGGCCAACCTTAAGAATAGGATTACTCGAAGGTGAAACTCCTACGGACAAGGCCTCTAATTCTTTCAAAATGATTTTAATCTGCTTAAGGTGAACCTTACCGACAATATTACAACAGAAGATCATCGACGCTGCATCAGAAGCTAATTCGAAGCGCGGCAAAACAAATCGATACGCGCCAAAATCTGCCCACTCCTTAGAGGATCGCTTGGCATCAAAACAAAAGCCTCCATACCATTGCAGATAAGGATAGTCATTCTTAAGATACGCTCTTAGCAATTGAAATATTTTCTTTAATGAGGATCCCTTTCGCCCGCTAACAGAAGCGGCTTCCCCGACGCCGGCGATACAAGCGCTGTTATCCTGATTGGCTCCATAAATCTTAACATCGGCTTTCTGAGAGGCAATCCAGGCGATTTCATCAATGGGGTGAATTTTAATTTCAACACGAAAGACGTCCGTGGAGGTCTTATTAGGAACGCCTGCTTTAATTCTGTCCGCCATTAACTTCTTGGCGGATATAAAATCAACAATATCTTCTTCTGCCATTTATTTTTCAGCCCAATACACCGTGGCTGTTCCGCCTAAGAAGGTTTTGGATTGGATGTTTGAAAATCCCATCTGTTTTAAAATCTTACAAAATCTCTCCCCATAGGGAAAGGATTCAATGGTCTGCGCTAAATAACGATACGCCTGCGTGTGACCTGAAAAAATAAAACCCACCAGGGGCACAATAATATTGATATAAAACCAATGCCCAACTCTCACCAGTGGATTCTTCGGCAAGGAGAATTCCAGAATAATCACCTTCCCCTGTGTCTTAAGGACCCGATGCATTTCCAACAGAGCCAGACGAAGATCAGGGATATTACGAATCCCAAAAGATATAGTGACGTCATCAAAAGTTTCCGACAAGAACGGCAAAGCCTGAGCGTCGGCCTTCTCCAGAACAATCTTGGACTGTAATCCTTCTGCCTTGACCTTCACCTTAGCAATCTCCAACATCCCCGCCGACAAATCGACCCCATAAGCCATATTCACATGAGGATTATCCTTAACCAGGGACAGCACCACATCGCCGGTGCCGGTGGCTATATCCAAAAG
>JADFYF010000096.1 GCA_015233165.1 Candidatus Omnitrophota bacterium | reverse complement strand
GTGATAGATTAATGCGGTTATATTTCTTACGGACGGTCTTTAATATACGGTCAATAGTTGGCGCAGAGATTTTCTTGAGTGCTTTAATGACCGGAAGGTTAAGAGCTCCCGGGTAATGCGGTAGCCAAAGGGGAATAATTGTAACTAAACGTTTTGAACAAGGCATGCTGGCATCTTTCCAGATGCGTTCTAATGCGGCAAGGATAGGTGGTTGGTTGTAGATTGATGGTTTGCCCCGTTTGCGTGATTTAGGCTTATTAAAGCGTTTGAATTTGCTCAGTAGTCGGATGGCATGTTTGCGGTGATATTTGCAAGTTTCGCATAGTTCATTAATAATTTTTGTTTTTTGTTCTTTTGATTTAGCTGCTTTGTACCGTGGGAAGATTGCTTCCAGGTATTCTTTTTTGGATCGTGGACTCATAGTTTTACCCCCTTTTGCAGGGTAACATTATTTATGAGTCAACGAATCAAGGTTTTCAGATCCTCGGTAACATTTAATGTGAGGCAATGCGGAAGAAATTTTTTATTGCTTTTTAGGATTATACCGTATATATTTATATTACCCTAGTTCAGAACTTTAATAAAATCAGATAGTTAACGATTTTTAGAGAAAGGGATTTTTATTTATGGAAAGTAAGAATCTAAAAAAGAAATTCGTAAAAGTTTCTTCAACAACCATTGAAGATCACCCATCCGAATCCGAAAAATTCCTTTCTCAAATAGAAACAACTCATATTGAAAACGATCCCAATTTTGAAAAGACGGTTGATGCCGGAATATCTTTTCCTGAAGTTGAAAAACAAGCCCCATATAATGTTTCAGAGTCAGAGGATCTGACCTTTAAAATTGATAGATCTCCTGTTGAAGAAGTGCTTCCAGTTGTAAATAAGAAAACCGAAGTTGAAGCTCCACCAAGAATTGAAAGACACGTAGACCTTAATCCTATGCGAATTGCTATTCTTTCCTGGGAATCTCTTCATTCGATTAGCATTGGAGGAATTGCCGTTCATGTGACAGAGCTTGCTTCTGCACTAGAACGCAAAGGTCACGAGGTTCATGTCTATACCCGTATGGGTTGGCATGGTCATGCCCAGTATGAGCTTATTCATGGTGTGCATTATCATCGGGTCCCTTATCATGGTCATCCTGATTTTATTGAAGATGTTAATAATATGTGCCGCTCTTTTGTGACATCAGTATTTCAAACCGAAGATTATATGGGTGCTCATTTTGATATTGTTCATGCCCATGATTGGTTGACGTCTAATGCAATGGTTTGGATTAAGCAAGGACGTGGAAGAAGAGGGATAATGACTGTTCACGCTACGGAATACGGCCGTTGCGGTAATAATTTTTATGGCGGTCCATCAGCTCGAATTCGTGATCATGAACGTCATGGAACGTTTTGTGCAGATAGAGTCATCTCTGTTTCGGGTGCTCTTAAGAATGAAATTATGTGGATGTATAATCTTCCTGATTGGAAGGTTCGTAGCATTTATAATGGCGTCAATTGTAGACATTTTGATGGTTTTATTGATCAAGGTGAAGTTAAGAAGCGATACGGTGTAGGGCCGCTTGACCCAATGGTTTTATTTGCAGGCAGGATGACACAACAGAAGGGGCCTGATCTGTTAATTGAAGCGATCCCGTCTGTTCTTCATCATTATCATAATGCAAAATTTGTTTTTGCTGGAGATGGAAATTTGCGAGGCTCTGTTGAAAATCGGGCACGACAATTAGGGATCAGTCATGCCACACGGTTTATTGGACATCAAAATGCTTGGAGCTTGAGGGATCTTTTTAGGGCCTGCGAATGCGTTTGTGTTCCAAGTCGAAATGAACCTTTCGGTATTGTTATTCTTGAAGCTTGGAGTGCGGGTAAACCTGTTGTCGCCAGTGAAGTTGGCGGCCCATCTGAATTGCTTTGGCATGATGTCACAGGTTTTAAGGTCCGTCCTGAGGTGAATTCTATTGCCTGGGGTCTTGGATCTCTGTTTGCTAATTTTGAGCATGGGCGATGGATGGGAAGGAATGGAAGAGCGGCTGTTGAAAAAGATTTCTCCTGGGACGTCATTGCAGATCAAACATTAAACGTTTATAGAAGTTAATGATCTACCTCCCTTTATAGGGAGGTAGGTTTCTCTCCTTAATTTTATCTCTATCAAATCTTTCAATTATCGATGGTTAGTAATGAAATACATGCTTAAATAAAGCTAAGGAGTCCTATGCGTCTATTAATTGTAGGTGGTGTGGCCGGTGGTGCTTCAGCGGCTGCTCGTGCACGAAGATTATCTGAAGATGCGGAGATTATTATTTTTGAGAGAGGAGAGCATGTTTCCTTTGCTAATTGCGGATTGCCTTATCACATTGGAGGCGTGATCAAGGAAAGAGGGAAGTTATTAGTTCAAACACCGGATTCTTTATACAGACGGTTCCGTATTCAAACCAAGGTTAAGACGGAGGTGGTCAAGATCAACCGGGATCAAAAGACCATTATTGTTAGAGATCTTATTAGCGGGCAGGAGATTAAAGAGTCTTATGATTTTTTGATTCTAAGTCCTGGGGCTGATCCAATTAAGCCGCCAATGCCTGGGTTAGATCTTCCTCAAGTCATGACCCTGCGCAATTTGTCTGACATGGATCAGATTAAACTTAAAGTTGATCAAAACGAAGCCAAGAAGGTGATTGTCGTCGGCGGTGGATATATTGGTTTAGAAATGACAGAAGCTTTGCGTGAGCGAGGAGTTGATGTCATCGTCATTGAGCTGTCTGATCAGGTCATGGGGCCTGCAGATCCTGAGATGGCTTATTATTTGCATCAAGAATTAAAGAAGCATGATGTTGATTTGAGGTTTGGAGTTTCTGTTAAGGGGTTTTATCCAAAAGGTGAGGGAGTTACTGCGGAACTCAGCAATGGGGAAACGGTCGATTGTGACGCGGTTGTGTTGGCTATTGGAGTAAAGCCAGAAGCTAGTCTGGCTAAGGAAGCAGGTCTTGAGATAGGTCAGCGGGGCGGCATTGTGACTAACGAACAGATGAGGACTAATGATCCTGCCATCTTTGCTGTCGGGGATGCTGTTGAGGTGGATGAATTTGTCACAGGTTTAAAAGCATTGATTCCTCTGGCTGGACCGGCGAATAGACAAGGACGCATCGCGGCAGATAACATTTTTGGACGTAAATCCATCTATAAGAAAACGCAGGGCACGGCAATTTGTAAATTATTTGATTTAGCGATCGGTATGACAGGAGTAAATGAAAAGATTCTAAAGAGGATGAATAGGACTTATGAAAAAGTTTATATCCATTCCAATAATCATGCTAACTATTATCCGGGAGCAACCCAAATTAGTATGAAACTGCTTTTTGATCCTAAGAGTGGAAAAATATTAGGGGCGCAGGCGGTTGGAAAAGATGGGGTGGATAAGCGCATTGATGTGTTGGCAGTTGCTCTTCGAGCTGGGATGAATGTTTATGATTTGGAAAACCTAGAGTTGTGTTATGCTCCGCCGTATGGCTCAGCCAAGGATCCTGTCAATTTTCTTGGGTTTGTTGCTTCTAATGTGCTTAAAGGAGATGTGGTGAATTGTCACTGCAGTGATCTGGCAAGCTTAAAGTCTGATCAAGTTATTTTGGATGTAAGAACAGTTCAAGAGGCTCAGGCAGGTATGGTTCCTGGGGCAGTTAATATTCCTATCGATCATCTAAGAGATCAAATGACCCAGCTGTCTAAAGATAAAGAATACATCGCTTATTGCCAGGTTGGTTTAAGAGGATACTTGGCCTGTCGGATTTTGACTCAAAAGGGATTTAAATGTCGTAATTTATCAGGCGGGTATCTAACCTATAAAGCCAGTCGAGGCATTTGAAATGAATATATCTTATGTGCATGGGTTGATAGGGGGAGCTTTGATCGGTGCTGCAGCGGTTATTTTATTTTGGTTTAATGGTCGCATCATGGGAGTAAGCGGCATCACTTCAAGATTGTTGACCAAGCCAAATCAAGATTATTGGTGGCGAGCGGCTTTTATTTTAGGTCTTGTGCTGGGTGGTTTTATTTATCAGATGAACTCTACAGTGGTAGTTGTCATCAATGCTTCTGGCTGGGTTTTAATTCTTGCTGGGCTTTTAGTAGGATTTGGGACTGTTATGGGAAATGGTTGCACTAGCGGTCACGGTATTTGCGGCATGGCTAGGTTATCAAAGCGTTCCATTGTTGCTACAATTGTTTTTATGATGGTGGGTATCTTGACGGTGCTGATCAAGAGAATGGCGGGAGTTTAATATGATGATCTTCATGGCTTTTATTAGTGGTCTTATGATGTCTATGGGTTTAATTCTATCAGGCATGATTAACCCTCAAAAGGTAATTGGATTTTTAGACCTTTTCGGACATTTTGATCCAACCTTGGCCTTTGTCATGGTTGGTGCTTTGAGTGTGGCTTTCATTGGTTATCATTGGATTGGACGTTTATCAAAGCCAGTATTATGCGAAGGCTTTGATTTGCCAAAGAAAAATAAAATCGATATGCCTCTAATTACGGGAGCGGCCATTTTTGGGATAGGTTGGGGATTAGCCGGCTTTTGCCCAGGCCCTGCCATCGTTGGATTAGGATTAGGTTTTCCAAAAGCAGTAATCTTTGTCTTGGCTATGTTAGCTGGGATGTTTTTAGCAAGAATGATTGTTAAATAAATAGTGCCTGTCACTTTTTATTTTGACTCTTTTCCCCCCATTTGTTACGATAAGCAAAATTAATTCCCCGATTTCTAAAGGGCATCATGCACACCACGGATACTAAAAAGAAGATCGTGGAGTTCATCGAAACAAACAGTTGCGGGGCATCATTAACATCTCTCAGGTGGGCATGTCCCAGCACCTGCGGGCCCTTCTTAACGCTGGAAAGATCGTCAAATCCGGCACTCATCCTAGACACATTTATTTTATTAATCCTCCAAAAATTCTGGAAGTCAAAATTCGTGAAACCAACCAAGCGGTGACAACCAAGATGAAGGAGTTTGAAAAAACGTCAGAACTTAAAGAGTTCGCAGATACTGTTAAATCTCAGATGTGGGAGGATGCCAAGAAATTTATCGAGAATAGCAAGGGTATCGCTGAGGGTGATCAGAAGAAAATGCTGGAAGTATTAGCGAAGAGGTTTGGCAGAGCGCTATAAGCTCCTAAGCATCAGATACTCATTCGATTTTGTCTTAAAGTTTTCGATGTTGTTTATTTTCAATGATTTAGTATTCTTTTGGCAATATTGTAAACGGATTATCAACAGATTATTAACGGGTGCAGGGGATTGTAAACAGATTATCAACTAGGTTGTCAACGGGTGCGTGGGATTGTAAACGGATTATCAACTAGATTGTCAACGGCACAGGGGGGATTATCAACTAGGTTTTCACCCATCAAGGAGGGTTTTAAACTATGGCCAATATTGAAAATCCTGAGCGAATTCTTCAATATCTTCAAGAGAACGAAAAGGCAACGGCCAGCCAGCTGGCCAATAGTTTGGGAATAACCACCCAAGCAGTCTATAAACATCTTGGTAGGCTCATCAGTAATGGGCAGGTAATAAAAGCAGGCGTTCATCCTAATATTGTTTATTGCAAAGTTAATTCCCCCCACCCTAACCCTCCCCACAAAGGGGGAGGGAAT
>JADFYF010000095.1:2671-5708 GCA_015233165.1 Candidatus Omnitrophota bacterium | reverse complement strand
TGATGGAGGCTCAGGCCTGCGGTTTGCCTGTGGTGGCTTCTAACGTCGGTGGTTTGGTGGATTTAATCACTGAAGGTGAAACAGGATATTTAGTGACCCCTCGAAATCCTAAAGCCTTAGCTAAGAAGATTGTAGAAGTTTTGCATAACCCAAAAGAGTCTCAAAAGGTCGGGGTTCAGGCTCGCTCTTTTATTGTTGAGAATTTCTCCCTGGATCAAATGGTGCGTTTAACTGAAAAGGTTTATGAAGAATATACTCGTCGTTAATATTAATTGGTTGGGGGATGCGGTTTTCTCGACCCCTGTCTTTAAAGCGCTTAAAGAAAATTATCCGCATGCCCGTGTAACCTGTCTCTGTGTTCCCAGGGTTAAAAAGGTTTTGGAATTCTGTCCCTTCATTGATGAGATTATAATTTGTGACGAGAAGAAAGCTCATTTTTGGCCATGGGATAAATGGGCGTTGATCGCGGATCTTCGTCGTAGGTCTTTTGACATTGCCTTTTTGCTTCATCGTTCGACCACCCGTGGACTTTTTGTGTATTTAGCGGGGATTCCTGCGCGGGTGGGATATTGTAAAATGAAGGGGCTGTTAACTCATCCGGTGGATTTTAAAGATGAAGGCATTCATCGTTCCGATGTGTATTTAAAAGTGCTTGAGAATTTTGGTTTAAAGATTAAGGATAGAAGTTGTCATTTAAACTTGAAAGCAGATTGTGCGACTCAGTTAACTAGGATTCTTGAAGACCATGGAATTGCTAAGAATGAAAAGTTTATCGTTTGTCATACGGCAGGCAATTGGGATTTGAAACGTTGGCCAGCCTCTTATTTTGTGCAGCTGATTGAGACGATCACAGAACGATTTTCTATGAAGGTGGTTTTATCCGGCGCTTTGGGCGATCTGGAATATTGTCAAAGCATTAATCAGCAGGCGAATAATAAAGCCATTGTTTTAGCGGGAGAAACAAGCTTGGGGGAATCCTTAGCCTTGTATCGTCGATCTCAGTTGTTAATTTCTTCCGACAGTGGTCCTTTGCATTTGGCGCATAGCGTCGGAGCGAATGTGATTGGGGTTTTTGGGCCGACTCGTCCTGAGATTACAGGGCCTCGCGGCATTGGCAGGGCAGAGGTCCTCTTTAAAGATGTGGGGTGTAATAAAGCCGCTTGTTATCATTTAAGTTGTCTGAGTAATCTGTGTATGCAATCCATAACGGTGGATGATGTTCTTAAAGCTATCGAAAAACTCTCCAGTTAAGAATATTCTTGTGATCACCTTAAGCAATATCGGCGACGTGCTTCTGGCGGCTCCTGTCTTGGATATTCTCTTGAGGGATTTTCCTTCGGCTCAATTGTCCTTGGTTATCGGAGAAAGAGCCGCCTCCTTGTTTGAAGGAAACGCGCGTATCAGCCGTATTCATATTTTTGATAAACAACGAAGCGCTATTGAACAGGCGCGCTGGACGTTAGATTTAAGGCAATATCAGTATGACGCTGTCATCGATTTGCGAAATTCAATGATCGGTTATTTCTTAACTCCCAGATGGTTAACACCGCCTTTGCTGGTGGCTGACAAGAAGAGTCATCTGAAAGATCTTCATCTCAATCGTCTGCGAAGTCTTTATGATTTCCAAACAGGTGCTGATAAACCCCTGTCCATTCTTCCGTCTTCGAAAGACAGTCAAAGGGTGGATCAATGCATTCAAAGCTTTTTAGGGAAGGATTCATCCTTTGTTTTAATAGCGCCTTATGCGGCGGACTTGTCTAAGACGTGGGATCTTGAGAAATTTGTTCAATTAAGTCAGAGTATTTCTCGTCAGTATGGTCTTAAGATAGTGATGATTGGTTCGACGGAACATCGAGTGGGAATTGAGGAGATTGTTCGTCAATCCAGGGTCTCTATTCTTAATTTGGCGGGACAAACGAATTTGATTCAGCTTATGGCCTTGGTCCAAAGATCTAAGATAGCGATTGTCCACGATAGCGGGCCGATGCATATGGCTAGTTATCTCAATAAACCTATCGTCGCTCTTTTTGGTCCTACGCAGCCGAAGTTATCAGGTCCCTGGAGTTCTTTGAACAGGGTGGTGTGGCAGAATGATCAATGTCCTCGCTGTTTGAATTTAGGGTTAGTCAACGTATCTCATAACTGCATGTCGGCGATATCCGAGCAGGATGTGTTAAAAGCTTTTGGAGAGGTGTATGCCAAGATTTCATAATATTCTCATTGTCAGAACAGATCGTATTGGAGATGTCATTCTAACGACGCCTGCGATTAAAGCGATTCGCAAGGCCTATCCTATGGCCCATATTTCTATTCTTGTGACGCCGGCCACAAAGGATTTAGTCGAGGGAAGTCCATATTTGAATGAAGTGTTGGTGGATGACCGGTTGGGTTCTCATAAAGGAGTTCTTGGAATTTTGCATCTGGCTCGTGATATTCGTCGTCGGAATTTCGATGCGGTATTTATTTTTCATACCAAGCGTCGTTATAATTTAGCCTGTTTCTTGGCAGGGATTCCTACGCGTATAGGATATAAGAATAATAAATTTGGTATGCTCTTAACCCATCCGGTGAAGGATGTGCGGCCTCTTGGAGAAAAGCATGAGGCGCAATATTGTTTAGATATTTTGCAGAAGGTGGGCATTCAAAGCTCGGATTTGGATTTTTATATTCCTATCAATAAAGAGGCCGATGTCTGGGCGACTCAATGGTTGTCTTCCAATGGGGTTAATGAGGGGGAGATTATTGCCATTCATGCGGGTTCCAGTGATCCGGCCAAATGTTGGTCCACGGAGAACTTTGCTCAGTTGATTAATTCTTTGGAACATCGTTATCATTTTAAGATGGTGTTAATAGGCTCTCCTGACACCAGAGAACGTTCTGGTCAGATTCTGCATTTATCCCGCTCTAAACCTTTGGATTTAACAGGTCAGACATCCTTGGCTCAGACGACGAGTCTTCTAAGAAGGTGCCGGGTTTTGATTTCCAATGATTCAGGGCCTGTTCACATTGGTTCCGCCGTTGGTATTTATGTGGTCTC
>JADFYF010000095.1:1991-2646 GCA_015233165.1 Candidatus Omnitrophota bacterium | reverse complement strand
AACCCTGAGCGCTGGAAGCCACTGACGGACAAAGGCACCTGTCTTTATTCTCCCGAAGGTCTAAAGGTGGAAGATGTTTTAGAAGCCATCGAGAAAATTTTTCACAAAGATCATCAGAAGTTCTTTCATTGGTAAGATCTTTTAGGGGTAATTATGTTGCGAGTTTTTATTTTTCTAATTCTTGTTTTAAGTTGCCCCGCTAATGCCCAGGCCTATTTTGATCCGGGTTCCGGTGGGTATTTCATCAGTTCTGTGTTGGCTGCCATTGGCGCCTTCTTCGCCTTAGCCTCCGCTTTTGTGATTCATTTCTTTCGTAATATTCTCTGGCGGAATTTGCGTCTTCTCTGGAATCGATTTCCTTTCCTCGTCGTGGCAGGGGTTCTGGTTCTGGTGGTTGCCATCGGGGCGTTTCTTTTTCATTTGTTTTATGAACCCTCCTTATTGAAGTTTGATGCCGCACGTTCCGGGGCTCATATCCTCGATGCGGATAAGGTCTATCCGGGCTATAGTCTTTATGAAGGAAGATTGATTGATAAGAAGGGTAAGCTCGTTAAGAAATGGAGCCGTATTTATCTGGGCGTCATTGATCCATTGACGGGAGATTATTATGCCCAGAAGTATTATGAGGCACCCCTCTGGGGACGTTATACCTGGG
>JADFYF010000095.1:0-1934 GCA_015233165.1 Candidatus Omnitrophota bacterium | reverse complement strand
ATTGTTTTGACACCTAAAGGAACCGTCATCACCTTTACCAAGGAAGTTCATATTTATCAGGGACGAGATGTTGAGTTTGATGTAATTCTGGAGTTTGATAAGGATGGTCAGTTGATAAAGAGATTCTCCTTATGGGATCATTTAAAAGAATTTCAACAGTTTCATAAGAAGTTGGAACTGGATATGCCCAAAACCTTTGTTATCCCCGAGGAGCATCGGGAGAAGAAAAGTGTCTGGGGAGGCAGTTATGATTATTATCATCTGAATTCCTTAAGCATTCTTCCGTCGAATGCCAGAGAGGGGACTCATCCGGCGTTTCGCGCTGGCAATTGGCTGATTAGTTTTCGTCATGGCAGTATGGTGTTTATTTTGGATCAGGATACGCAGCAGATTCTTTGGAGGGCGATTTATGATCAGGTTCCGGATCGTCTGGAAGGTCCTCATGCCCCTCAGATGCTGGCTAACGGAAATATTTTGATTTTGGATAATGGTCGCTATCGTAAATGGTCGAGGATTATTGAGCTAGATCCTGTCACCCTGAAACCTGTTTGGGAGTTTAAGGAGCAGGATTTTTATACGCTCTCGCAGGGATATGTTCAGAGGCTTCCTAATGATAATATGCTCGTCACCGAGGCTGAGAATGGGTATGTTTTTGAGCTGACTGGGGATAAGAAAATCGTCTGGGAGTTTTATCATCCGGATCAGCAGAATAAGACGAATTCCACGGATGAAAAGAAGTGGGGCCTTAGGCAGGAGATTTATCGGATGACGTCCTACTCTAAAGAAGAGATTGATCGTCTGTTAAAGAGGAATGCTCAATGAGTTTTTCAGATCTTGTGAAGTTGAAATTAAAGGAGTTAGAAGAACCTCGCTTTGATGCCTCGTTATCCGGAGCGCATGTCTATGATGCTTCCCTTTCTGCCCCCGGGTTTAATCTCTTCGACGGAAAATTGATGAATCAAAAGGGTGAGCTTGTAAAGAGTTGGAATTTTCGTTATTTAAGCACCATTCTTTCCGATGGGCGTTATCTGGCTCAGGAACACTACGAGTCTAAGCGATGGGGTCTTTTTACCTGGGATGACAAGCCCATTTGGATTAACGAAGAACCCATTCATCATGACATCTGCCTGACTCCTCACAACACCATATTGACCTTTACCAAGGAGATGCATCGCTATAAGGGCAGGGATGTGGATTTTTGTGTGGTGGTTGAGTTTGACATGCAGGGTAAGGAATTATCGCGTTTCTCGACGTGGGATCATTTAAAAGAGCTGCAGAAGTTTCATCAACCTTTAGAACTAGACACTCCTAAGTTGTTTTTCCTTCCTGAAACAGCCAAACGTAAAAAGCCATCGCCCTGGGGTGGTCAGTACGATTATTATCGTCTCAATGCGATACAGATTTTGCCGGATACGTCGTTGGGGCTTAAGGATTCTCGTTTTCGCGCGGGTCATTGGCTGATTAGTTTTCGTCACGGTAGCATGATGTTCATTCTCGATCAGGATAGCAAGGCGATTGTCTGGAAGTGTATTGATGGTGATGTGGCCGATCGATTAGAAGGTCAGCATGGAGCGCATATGCTTGCCAATGGAAATATTTTGATTTTTGATAATGGACGTTATCGAGGCTGGTCCCGGGTGATTGAAATAGACCCCAGAGATAATCGCATTGTCTGGCAATTTCGTCAGGAGGGGTTTTATACCTTATCTCAAGGTTATGCCCAGCGTCTGATTAATGGAAACACTCTCATTACAGAAAGTGAGCGGGGAAGAGTTTTTGAAGTAACCCCTCAGGGTAAGACGGTGTGGGAGTATTATCACCCAGATCCGCAGAACGAATTTAATTCTCAGCATCCTGAGAGTTATGGCAGAAGACAGTGGATTTATCGGATGCTAAGATACGATCAGAAATTCATCGAGGCTTTCTTATGACAG
>JADFYF010000094.1 GCA_015233165.1 Candidatus Omnitrophota bacterium | reverse complement strand
TGTTGAGGATGGAAAAGCTTATGTTGGCAGTTCCATTATTGAATTACCTAACGCTAATAAAGACACCAAAACAGCGAGTGTATTTGTTCGACCTCATCAATTTGAAATTACTCGCACAGCTAAGAATGAAACATCTTTAAAAGCTAAGGTGGATTATCTGAATCCGGCAGGTTCTGTGGTTAAGGTTGATCTCAGCACATCAGAGGGTAGTCCTATTCAAGCTGAAATTACTCAGGAAGAATTTGCAAAGCTTGGACTGAAAAAGAATGATTCAGTTTTTGTGTCGCTTCGACAAGTTACGTATTATGAGTTTGATATTTAGAAAAATGTGTCATGCCCGAATGTATTAGTCGGGCATCTAGAAGTTTAGCAACTCTGGATCCCCGATAAAAACATTCGGGGATGACAAATTAGACAAGGAAAGCTATGAAAGTTTCTGCTAAAATGGATTATGCAGTTAGGGCGCTGGTGGAATTGGCGTTGCAGTGGCCAGATACGCATCCACAACAATTAGGAGCTGTTAGCCGCAAAGCAGGAGTTCCTCAAAAGTTTTTGATTCACATTTTGATTGCTCTCAAAAGTTTAGGTTACGTCCATAGCATCCGTGGTAAATCCGGCGGCTATGTATTGGCTCTTGATCCCCGAAAAATTAATTTGGCCGATGTGGTCAAACAATTAGGAGGTATGGGGTCTTTTGATGAGGAGAAACGTAAGACTAAAAAGGGTGATGCTGTCAGCCTTTTATGGCAGGAAATTGATAAAAGCATTATTGAAAAACTTAAAGGGATTACGCTTGAGGACCTTTGCAATCGTCAACGATTGCAAATTAAATCTATTAGCTACGATATTTAAAGGAAAGCCTTATGCCTAAAGAAAAAATTCTACAACTGCAGGAAAAAAGCAAAGGCTTCTCTGCTGAGGATATTATCCGATTAGCTTATCAGGAATTTGGCAGGAAGCTCACCTTTGCTACCAGTCTGGGAGAAGAAGATCAGGTCATTACCGATATGATTTCTCGCGTGGCTCCTGATATTGAAATCTTCACCCTAGATACAGGACGTTTGTTTCAGCAAAGCTATGATCTATTTGATAAAACTCAGAAAAGATATCCGCGATTGAGATTTAAGATTTATTATCCAAACACTCAGACTGTTGAAGCCATGGTTCAAGAAAAAGGGATTAACTTGTTTTATGATAGTATTGAAAACAGAAAACAATGCTGCAATGTTCGTAAGGTTGAACCTTTACGTCGAGCTTTAAGTAATTCTGATGCCTGGATTGTTGGTCTTCGTCGTCAACAAGCAGTGACACGCGCTACGTTAGAACATTTTGAATGGGATGAAGCTAATAGTAAGATAAAGATTAATCCTTTGGCAGAATGGTCATTGGAAGATGTTCATCGTTATATTCAGCAACATAATCTAGATGTTAGTCCGCTTCATGCGGAGGGGTTTGTCTCCATTGGCTGCGCGCCGTGTACCCGAGCGGTTCAACCCGGAGAAGACATCCGCGCCGGACGTTGGTGGTGGGAACAACCTGAACAAAAGGAATGCGGATTGCATAATAATCCTAAGTGGAAGGGAAATCAGAAGTGAGCCATACCATCGATAAATTAGATCAATTAGAATCTCAAAGCGTTTATATCTTACGGGAAGCGTACCGTGAATTTAAATCACTGGTGATGCTTTGGTCCATTGGTAAGGATTCAACGGTTCTGTTATGGCTGGCTCGTAAAGCCTTCTTTGGTCATGTGCCCTTTCCGTTGGTGCACATCGATACCAGTTACAAGATTCCTGAGATGATTCAATACCGTGATCGTCTAGCGTTGGAATACAATCTCAACATGGTGGTGGGACAAAATGTGAATGCTCTTAAAGAGAAAAGAACGTTTCCTAACGGAGCCGTGGATCGTTTGGCTTGTTGCAAAGCCCTTAAGACGGATTCTTTGAAAAACACACTCGCTGGTACTTGGCCTCGTTTACGTTTAAATCATAAAACAGGTCAGTATGAAACAGATACCAACACAGAACCCTATATCGGTGTTATCGTTGGTGCTCGTGCGGATGAAGAAGGTAGTCGTTCTAAGGAACGCTATTTTTCTCCTCGAGATAGAAACAGCGATTGGGATGTCGGCGATCAGCCACCGGAATTATGGAATCAGTTTAAAACGGATTTTGCCCCCGGCACCCATATTCGTGTTCATCCTTTGCTGGATTGGACAGAGTTAAATATTTGGGAGTATATTCAACGGGAAAATATTCCTATTACGAGTTTATACTTCGACCAGGGGACAGGTAAACGGTATCGCTCCTTAGGCTGTTATCCCTGCACGACACCTGTGGATTCAACAGCTAAGAATGTCGCTGATATTGTGAAAGAACTCCGAGAAGGAAAATTTAAAAACATAGCTGAACGCTCCGGCCGCGCCCAGGATAAAGAAGACGGCGGCGGATTAGAGACGCTTCGTAAAGATGGGTACATGTAATGGATATTAATAATCGGGAACAGATGAATGTTGTTATTGTAGGACACGTCGATCATGGTAAAAGCACCTTAGTCGGACGTCTTTTAGCAGACACGGGTTCATTACCTGATGGCAAGCTAGAAGCTGTTAAGGCTCAGTGTGCCCGTAATGCTAAACCTTTTGAGTATGCCTTCTTACTCGATGCTCTTAAAGATGAACAGTCACAAGGGATCACCATTGATACCGCTCGTTCATTTTTCAAGTCTGCCAAGAGGGATTACATCATCATCGATGCTCCTGGTCATATTGAATTCTTAAAAAATATGATCTCGGGAGCTGCCCGAGCGGAAGCGGCTCTTTTGCTAATTGATGCTCATGAGGGTATCCGTGAAAACTCTAAACGTCACGGCTACGTCATGAGATTCCTTGGAATTAAGAATGTGGCTGTCTGTGTTAACAAGATGGATTTGGTTAATTACGATCAAAAGGTCTTTGAACAAATTAAAGCGGATTACACCAAGTTCCTCGATGAAATCGATTTAAAACCACAATTCTTTATTCCTATTGCTGCTTTTCACGGAGACAACATCATTAGCGCTTCACCAAACATGCCCTGGTATAAGGGACAAAATATTTTAGGCGTTTTGGATAGTTTTGAAAAAGCACCCGCTAAGGATTTGCAGGTATTTCGTATGCCGGTTCAGGATATTTATAAATTCACCGAAGAGGGGGATGATCGACGTATTGTTGCTGGACGCGTGGAAACGGGAACTATAAAGGTAGGTGAAGAGATTATTTTTCTACCCTCGGGCAAGAAGAACCGTATTAAAACAGTGGAGTATTTCAATGGGGCTAAGAGGACCGAAGCGTTTGCTGGTCTTAGCGCAGGTTTTACCATGGAAACAGAAATTTATATTCGCCCTGGTGAAATCATGGTTAAACCTTCACAGAAGCTACCTCAGGTCTCGATGAAGTTCAAAGCGAATGTGTTTTGGATGGGGAAGCAGCCTTTAGTTAAGAATAAAACCTACAAATTAAAAATTGCCACTCAGCAGGTTCCTGTTGTCGTCTCAGAAATTGTTCAGGTATTAAACGCTGCTGAGTTAGCAGCCAGCAACAAACCTCACGTGGATCGTCATGAAGTCGGTGAAGTCATCTTTGAAACCATGAAGCCCATTGCCTTTGATATGGTCGGAGATATCGCGGAAACCGGTCGTTTTGTTATCGTCGATAATTATGAGATTGCAGGAGGAGGAATTATCCTGTCGTCAGTGTTAGACAATGAGAGTTCACTATCCACCCACATTAAGAAACGTGAATATGGATGGGAGAGAAGTCATATCACTCCTGATAATCGCGCTCAAAAATATCAACATAAATCCGCCTTTATCGTTATTACCGGTAAAATTGATACAGGTAAACAACGGATCGCTAAAGCCCTTGAAGAAGAATTGTTTAATTTAGGAAAGAACGTGTATTTCTTAGGTATATCAAATCGCTTACTTTTAGAAACGCACGATTCCAAAGATAAAACATTAGCCAAATATGATGCTCTTATTCAGTTAGGGGAGTTGGCGCATTTGATGACGGATGCCGGTTTGATTTTGATTACCAGTGTCACAGATATTGATCAGTACGAATTAGATATGCTAAAGAAACTTAATCATGAAACCTTTGTGATTAATGTTGGTGAGAATCATTTCTTAGAATCAGGCATCGATTTAAATTTAGTTGAAAATGAAGAGTCTACAGCAGCCGTTTCAAAAATCGTTGCCCTCTTGATTAAGGCCGTTGTTTTAGATCCGGAGTACATGATCTAATGAAGATTCTTCTGACCAACGACGATGGGATCTATGCTCCAGGCATCTACGCCATCTACAAAGAATTAATTAAGTTTGCGGATGTCACCGTTGTTGCTCCTGATTCTGAACAAAGCTCCGTCGGACATGGCATCACCTTAAACAATCCTTTATTTGTTCGCAAGGTTAGTCGTAAGGATAAATTCTTCGGCTATGCCGTCAGTGGCAAACCTGCGGATTGCGTTAAACTTGGCATAGAAGTTATTTTAAAGAAACAGAAACCTGATCTCGTTGTATCGGGTATTAATTTCGGCAACAACGACGGCTGTAGTATCTTTTATTCAGGAACTGTAGCCGGCGCCCGAGAGGGCGCCTTGATGGGAGTCGACTCCCTGGCTTTATCTTTGGATTGTTGGGAAAATCCTGATTTTACTGAATCGGCTAAGGTAGGCGCTAAATTAACTAAACTCGTTGCCAAGAATAAACTCCCTAAAGGAACCTTTTTGAATGTTAACATTCCACAGGGAAAAATTAAGGGGATTCTGCCAACCCGTCAGGGAACAGAGCCTATTCATGGTCAATTTGAAAAACGTCGATCTCCTCATGAGAGGGAATACTATTGGATGTCTGGTAAGAATCCGACTCATGTCAACGACAATTCCATTGATACCTACGCATTAAGAAACGGATATGTGACTGTAACAGGAGTACATTGCAGCTTGACCGATGAACATTTTTTAAGTAAACTTCAAGAATGGAAGTTTTAGATTAAGATTCTTAAAGTTAATTTGGTTTGAAAAGTAGGGAGTTATGTGCTTTCAGAAGAAAATAATCTAAACGCTAGAATTTTAGCCATTGATTATATTGTTTTAAATCTGCAAATCCTCAAAAAAATTTTAACTTCCGCAGGTTTTGTTAATCTAACAATTGACACCGATTCTTCCAAAGCAATCAAGCTTTATAACGAAATCAAACCGGATTTACTCCTCTTAGATTTAGTTATGCCCAATATTAATGGTTATGAAATTATGGCGGAGCTAACGGCTAATAATCCAACAGATTATTTACCTATTCTTGTATTATCTGCTGAAGAGGAAGAAGCCCGAATGAAAGCTTTAGGATGCGGAGCTAAAGATTTCTTACATAAACCTTACCAGGCTAGCGAAGTTATACTAAGAAGCCGTAATATTATTGGTGTTAGACTTTTATATAAACAGCTTAAGAATCAAAATAGTTCATTAGAAGTTCAGGTGGAAGGAAGAACAAATGAATTAAAAGAAACACGTTTAGATGTTATTCGACGATTAGCCAATGCCGCTGAATTGAGAGACTCAGATACAGGTGAACATATTATCCGAATGAGTCGTTATTCTGAAAGGATATCCAAATCCCTTGGTTTTAGTCCCTCTCAAGCAGAATTAGTTTTAAATACAGCTCCACTCCATGATATCGGAAAAATTGCAATTCCAGATTCTATTTTGCTTAAACCAGGAAAACTTGAACCTCATGAGTTTGAAATTATTAAAACGC
>JADFYF010000093.1 GCA_015233165.1 Candidatus Omnitrophota bacterium | reverse complement strand
TTCTTGCCTTCGTTGACTTCCTTGGTGAGTTCGGGGATGACGATTTCGCGGACAATCTGGGATCCTAGAAGATTTATTTCCTCCCCCTTGTGGGGAGGATTAAGGAGGGGGGATTTGTTAACATCGCCCCCTCCCCTAGCCCCTCCCACAAGGGGAGGGGAATAATGTTTCTCCATCGACAAATAATCCTCCTCCAACATCACCTTCAAACGAGCCTCGACCACATACGCCGTCCCAGCTTTTGCATTCTCATAGACCACCGCCTTCTCGGGCACAATCCACACCTTGTTAAACGTATTTACCGGAATGTTCGTCGTGCCAAATTTCTTAGCTGCCTCTTCATACACCCGCTTCCAGAATTTCTTGCCCACCTCATCCTCGGGATACATCAAGGACGCAGTGATCTGTTTGAGCATGTAATCTTCTGCCAACAAATCACGACCCATTTCGCTTTGACCAAAAGAGTCAGGGACGATTCTGTCCTTCTCATACGGGGACAGGTTCACCCAAAGATCTTTTTCGGGGGTGGTTAAGGAGGCGAGGAAATATTTGATTAATTTCGTAGATTCTTCTCTCAAAACAACGTCATTGCGAGCGGAGTCCGCAGGACGTAGCGAAGCAATCTTATTAAGATTATTTATTCCTGTTGAGATTGCCGCGTCGTCCCGCCTTGGCGGGACTCCTCGCAATGACGAATCATCCCCACGATCCAAAATAAACTCAAACCGAAACGGATTATCCGTATGGACCTTGATGCCTTTTAAAATAGGAGGATTGAAATCAGGGCTCAGATGAACCATTACGCCGGGTTTTGGCAAAACTAGCTCTTGCGCTTGAGCTAAAGGCATTAACCCTAAGGTATTAACCACGAAAGCTATTAAAACAATCTTATGGAAAAATATGTTTAATCTCATGTAACGACAGCTCCCCCACTAGATGGTGCTAATCCCAAAAATCCTTTTAAATCCATCATTGGTTCAATACTTATAATGACTGGCACAAAGCCCGAAGCATTTTGGAGTTGGGCAAGCTGGGCGGAGTCGAGGTGAAATTGAATTTCGCCATTGCCGTCGTTCTTCACCTGCATGGCTTGATCAGAAGTTAGGTCAATACCGCCTGTATTACTAATACCAAATTCCTTAATCAAAGAACGTAAAGCTGGTCTAGATATTGCAAATTTCTGAAAAACTTCTTCTTGATTATCAGAAATACCTTCAGGATTTTGCTTTAGTCTTTCTAAGATCTTCCCCTTCAACTCATTCAATAAATCTAAAGATTTAAAAAACTCGTAATACCCTTGTCCATTCCGAATACCCAAACTGTTTCTTGTTACTTCATCACCAATCCTCCAATCTCTTGTTTCAAGGATCTTTAAAGCCTCATTCTTATCTAATTTATTGAGGACTATGTTTAAATCCCTCATCAAGGTCAGTAACGTGTCATCATTAACAGAAAATATCTTTGCAGTAGGAAAAACAGCTCCATTTTGATTTTTCAATGCCTCTGCCAATTTTTCTTTTAATATATCTTGCAACCCAATCGATCGATAAAAACTAGAATAACTGTGCTTATTCTTCATCCCTAAACTTTTCTTAACAGTTGGATCGCCAATTCTCCAGTTATTCTCATTAAGAATCTTTAAAGCTCTTTCTTTATCAATAAGATTAACTTGAATTTTCAAATCTATTATTAAACTACCTATAACATTTCTATCAGTTCCAAGTTTATTCCCAATTTCTGCAATCGTAAGATTTTGATCTAGCAAATCTTTTACTTTCTTTTTCAAGTCATTTAACAAATCAAAAGAAGCAAAAAAGTCATAAAAACTTTTACCATTACTCAATCCTAAACTTCTTTTAACCTCAGGATCCCCTATTTTCCAATCGTTACCTTCAAGAATCTCAAGAACCTCATCTCTTTTTAAATTAAAATAATCAACTTCTTCCCCAGCTTCAAAAGGCACCTCAATCTCTTTATTGGCACGTTCAATAATCATCCTGATTTTTCTTCTGTCTACTAAACTAATCTCCTTGTTAACAGACTCCTTTAATAATTTAAAAAGATCACTAATATTGCTAAAAACATAGACAGGAGCTCCATCTAAATTAGTGCCCTTTAATAATTCCTTTCTTCTTTCTGTGTACTGTTTAGTCGTTTCTCCCTTCATATAAGGATGGTTACTGGAATAATGTGGTTCAAAAATTCCTTTTTCAGTGACAAAATCAATTCGTTTACCATCGATTTCTCTCTGCCAATTATCACCATGTTTCAATGAACCTATGACTCCAATATAATTTAAAACAATGTACGTATTTCTTTCCAACTGCGAATCAAATTTCTCATTCTGATAATAAACAGTTGTATCTAATCTTCGGGCAATTATTTTCTCACCAGGTAGTCCAATGCTATTAAGAGCCTTCAAATAATCTCCCTCACCATAAATCTTTATCAATTGATTACGAAGAGCTCTTTTTGTCCTTATTCCTCCCAAGCCTTCTTCAATAAGCTTCTTATCATTTTCTGTCATTGAACGATTAAAAAACAAAGAAAAACCATCAACACCAACTTGTTCAAATATCTTCTTTATCAAGAAAGGCAATCGGTCATTCTCCACTTGAGTCCAGCTTTCTCTTTTCTTACTAACACTATCAATTCCTAATTGTTCTAAAGCATCTTCCCACCCGCCATATCTAAGACGAACTTGCGTATAAAATGCTTTTCCTGTAATTTCTCTCTCCATAAACTGAGACACTAAGGACGTTATCGGCCCCTCTATATCTGTCTCAACAGCTTTAGCATTAATGTCTATCTGATTATTTTGGGCATACTCCACTAAATCTCTAATTAAATTAGGTATATTATCTTTCTCTTCATCGCTCCAACGTTCTTTTTCAATAATATCGTCTATCTGTTGAGATGTAAGGCCTGCCTCCTTTAAAGCTTGCCTAAGACTTTCTTTTTCTCTAATAATTTTATGATAAAGAGTTTTCCCTGTTATTTTCATTCCAAGATTATCTTTAATAATCGCAGACATTTCATCACTCTCATCCTCACTAAATGATCCTGCATTTAATCTCTGAGCCCCAAATTTCTTAAATAAAGCTAACAAAGTTTGTGGAATGTTTGAAACCATTTCCTCATCCCAAGTCATTCGGCTTGTAATTTTACTAACTTCGAATCCATTATTACCAAGATATTTATTCCACGGAGTCTTTTTTCCCACTACTATTTGTGCCCATAACTGACTGGCTGTAATTGAAAAACCTAATTTTTCATTCAATATTTGTGAGGTCCTTAATGTTTTATCATTCTTCATCGCATTAGATGATATATCTACCCCTTCTCTTTGTAACAATTTCAAAGCCTCAGGAATTTGATTAAAAACTGTTGATAGCTTCTCCTTCAAGAAACCTTGACTATATGATGATTCCACTTTTGATAACTCTAAATTAATCATTGCTTTATCAGCAATCTTGACACGACTTAAATCATTTAGTTTTATCGTTCTCCATTCTGTAGAATTAATCCAACCACTTCCCAAACTGACTTTAACCTTAGAAAGATTTCTTCTACCAATATTTAATAATCCTTCAATTGTTGTCCCTGGAGCCACAAATACATTTCTCTCCTGATCATTCTCTGGAATAACAGTGATTCTAAAAGATTGTTTATGCGATATATCATTTTTAATAGTTTCTAACGTGGCTATCAATGAATCTTTGTTTCTTTGATTGACTAAAAAATTCTTTCTTAATCGAAAGATAACTTGATTTAATCCCCTTTGAGCACGCTTTAAACCTGGTTCAATAAATTCGTGCTCTTCGTCAAAGTAAAGATCGATTATTTCTTCGATCTTATCGGACGCTGATTCAAAATCACCATCTTGAATTGCACTCTTAACAAGATCCATCCTACGCAACGAATCCTGCTCTCGGAAAGCTGAATATACAGCTACAGCATGTTCGTTAGTGTGTCCTACAATCTTAACGATCTCCTCCATTCGTTTTAGTAACATTTCAATGGTTTTTCTTACCTCTTCAATCCCCTGAGAAGTTGCACCGTTATTAATATTCTCAATAGCTGCTCGTAAATTAATCTCAGATCTCTGTTTAGGATAAACAAAACCTTTTTCCACCCAGGATGCAGCTTCTTCTAAATTAATAAGCACCGTCTGCTTTTGTCGAGGACCAATTCTTCCTTTTTTCTTATAAAGTTCTAATCTAGACAATACAACTTCCAAGACAGTCCGATAATAAGATATTGTTCCAATTTCTGTAGTATAACCTGCTAGACGGTGAACATAGGACCGAAAGGCTGCTGATATATCTTTATAATCAACATCCACCCATATTCTTTGTTTAGGAAATTTAATCGCTGTTGTTAAACCCGTAATTTTAAATGCAAAGGGCGACAATATCTTAGGATCAGTAATTCTTACTCCTTCAGTTAAAGCTTCTATTAAAACCTTAAGACTTTTCATTTCGTTTAGAAGCTGATCATTATCTAAACTGACAGGAATGTAGCGTGTCTGAAAAATCTTTATAAGTTCATCCAATTCCTTTAAACCTTGCTCTCTATTCCCCTTACGAGCTTTAATAAAAATATCCTCTAAACGAGTATGAATATTAATCCATCTTTGTTGACGAAGAGTGACCACTGGTTCTTTATCTTCATCCTTCTCGACAGGAGAAATCTCAATATCGAAAGCTCCTAGTCGATAACTACGCACAATACGTCCCAGCCAATCTGTTGTTTCAATAGCTCTAATCTTGTCCCCGGCATTTAAACGACCGATACGAAATCTTAATTCATCCTGCAGAAGAACACTGCTATTGATAGCTCCCTCTAAGGTGGATAATGCTGCGCTCTGCCTCATGGGTTTATTATTAAGTTTCGTTTTTCCAGTTAATATCATTCCGGCGATCAGCAACTGGAGTTTAAGAATTTGTTGATTTAAATGGATTGCCTGAAGATTCAATTTCGCAAGTAAAACCTTATCTTGAACCTCATGGGCAGTTTCAAATTCATCATAAATCTCCTCGCGCTGTGTCTTTAAAGACTTAAGAAGATCCGAATTCTCTTTAAACTTCTTGAATACCTGCAAATCTTCTGGAATTTGACGATAAATACCGCGTAGACTTTCAACAAGAGACTGCTCTCTGGGTTCTAGGCCTTCATCACCATCACTTAAACCCGTAATCGTACGCAATTCAGATAACAAACCATCTAATTCCAATTGAAGAACAACAGCCGCATTTAATGAGCCTGTCTTTTCATCAAGTTCACGTTGGGGTTTAGAAACAGTCTGAGCCATATCTATTATTGGTTCTGCATTTACCTCAATTCTCATGGCATGATCAGAATCCTTAACGTCAAATTTCTGAACAAAGGTCATAGCCGAGTCCATAGGCATATGTGTAAAATTCTCGCCACCAGAAAAATATTTACGAGGGACCGTTTGCCTAGTCGCTGGATCTGGTTCTTCCTTGATATAGTTGTAAACCCCCTTCTTGAAGGCTTGGAGATAGCGTTGGTAGATAATATCCACGTCATTGCGAGGAGCCGTAGGCGACGTGGCAATCTTATCAAAATGGGTTGTTCCTGTTGAGATTGCTTCGGTCGTTTCACTCTCTCGCAATGACGAAATAGGCTGAACCCCCGCAATTTTATTCCTATCCGCATACACCTGAGACAGGATGCTATCCTTGATCTTCTTTTTGTACCACGTCGCTAAGATTAACGAATTGTAAACCTGCCTCAGCTGGGCGAAGTTTTTGCCTTCGTTGACTTCACGGGTGAGTTCGGGAATGACGATTTCTCGGACGATTTGAGAGC
>JADFYF010000092.1:4923-5902 GCA_015233165.1 Candidatus Omnitrophota bacterium | reverse complement strand
AATTAACAACGCCGACCTTCTGGCCGGCGTTTAAACGCTCTTTTTGAAAATCTATTGTTGTTTTCATTTTATATTTGTACGGGCGATTAGTAATCGCCCCTACTTCTTGACTGTCAATCCTTCTTTTGTAATCACAACTCGTCTGACACGACGATTGGAAGAACTCAGGGAACTGATGTCCTTACCATTGACTTCCAAGTCTAAATCAGCCAGATTCTTTCCCGACAATTCAATCTGATTCTCCGCTTCCCAATTCTCAACTGTCCCTTTTTTCATCGTCATCTGAAAAACAATCTTTCCATCCGCCTTCACCTGAATCGGCATATCTCTCGACGCATGCACGGCCAAGGTCACCTTAGAACTCTGCGTCTGCGCAGCAACCTGCTTTGCCCCTTGCTTGGCCGCTTGCTCTTCTTCATCCACATCGACCCTGGCTTCGACCTTCGGTTGTTCTTTCTTAATTGCTTTCTGCGTCTTAGAGGTCTTGGCTACAGCGGCTGTTTTAGAATGCTTAGAAAAAGATTTGATCGCGCCAACGGCGCATCCGGCTATTTTCACTAAAATAAACAACGCCACGACGACGGCCAACCCTCGTAATAAATATTTTCTGGTTTGAGGAGTCCAAAACGCACGCCAAAACTCCTGAAGCTGTTCTAAAAATGGATTAGGAGCCTTGGGAGCAGTAACAGCAGCCGCAACTTCCGGCTTAGGTTTTTGTTTTGTCACCGGTGTCGGTTTTGTAACCAGCTTAGGTGTTTGTCTGACAACCGTCGGCCTAATTTCCACAGGAGCAACATTATATTCTTTTAAAACATCAGCCGTCTTCAATCCCAGAAACTCGGCATAAATTTTCACAAAACCACGATAATAAAAAGGTGTCAGAATGCTGGTCGAGTATCCCTCTTCAATGGCCTTGAGCGCATCCATAGGAATCTTGGTAGCTTCATGCACGATCTCCAGGGTTAACCCTTTGGATATC
>JADFYF010000092.1:0-4866 GCA_015233165.1 Candidatus Omnitrophota bacterium | reverse complement strand
CCATGTTTTCTGTTAACCACTTCTCACGATCAACAAGAATATCACGCGCTTTACTGCCCACGTACGGTCCCACTATACCATTTTGTTCCATAATATCAATAAGTCTGGCAGCGCGAGAATACCCTAATCTCAATCGTCGCTGTAAAACAGAAACTGAGGCCTGATTGGTTTCAATGACCACGCGCACCGCTTCCCCATACATTTCATCTTCATCCGCCCCATTACCTGAAGTGGCCGCTGCCTGAGGCTTTAGAACCCCCTCATTATATTCCGGCGTAGCCTGTTTCTTAATATGCTCGATGACACGATTAATTTCTTCATCAGAGACATAGCAGCATTGCCCTCGGATAGGTTTATTATCACCGGGTTTAATAAATAATAAATCTCCCTTACCTAAAAGACTCTCTGAACCTTTGACGTCTAAGACAGTACGGGAATCAATCTGGGAAGCAACTTTAAAAGAAATTCTGGAAGGAAAGTTGGCTTTGATCACACCGGTGATAACATTCACCGACGGACGCTGGGTCGCTAGAATTAAATGAATACCTGCCGCACGAGCTAATTGAGCAATACGAGCAATGGAACCTTCGACACTCTTGGCGGCTACCTGCATCAAATCTGCTAACTCATCAACGATAACAACAATATAGGGCATCTGTAAACCTTTAGCATGATACCCCTTGATATTGCGTACCTGTTCCTTACTAAAGATACGATATCTGGATTCCATTTCTCCAACAACCCAATTCAATGCCGCCGTAGCTTTTTTAGCGTCGGTCACAACAGGACAAATCAAATGCGGCAAATCATTATAGGAGGTCATTTCCACCATCTTCGGATCAACCATAATCATTTTTAATTCCGAAGGTGAAAAACTAAATAATAAAGACATGATCAAACTATTCAAACAAACCGTCTTACCCGAACCCGTTGTCCCCGCAACAAGTAAATGGGGCATTTCTGTCAAATCCGCAATTAAAGGTTTCCCTGAAATATCCTTACCAATGGCTAGCATTAACTTAGAAGTCGTTGTTCTATATTCACTCTGTACCAAGACATCTTTTAAATAAACAGCGGCGGAAGACCCGTTAGGAACCTCAATACCCACCCGATTCTTACCTGGAATAGGGGCCACAATACGCACCGCAGGTGCACGCAGAGCCAGCGCCAAATCATCAGAAAGGTTGATAATGCTCCCCACCTTAACACCAGGAGCAGGTAAAAGTTCATATCGAGTAATGACAGGACCACGCTCAATATCCGCCACCTTCACAGATATGCCAAAGTCGCTTAAAGTTTCCTCTAGAATCTTAGCTCCCTGTTTTAAATCATCCTGAACCTTTCCACTAACAATAATCGGAGCATCATTGAGTAAATCTAAGGAAGGTAAGTGATATTCACCAACAATCTTAGGTTTACCTACCTGAGGTTTAGGCAAATCTGGAGGGGCAATAATATGAATATTGGGAGCTTGGGTCTTGAGTTCTGGCTTAGGAATAACAGGTATCGGTGCCGTTACTTTGATTTCCTTTTGAGGCTTAGCGGCTGCTTTCTTTTCCTCTTCATCCTCTTCTTCGTCATTGTCATCATCAAGAGATGTTTTACGATTCTTGACCACCGTTCCCTGAGCTGTTACCAATGGTTTTAAATTTGCAGCTCCTTGAACCTTTGAAAAAACGCCTATAGTTCCAGAGGTCGCTAAACGAAAAAGCCAAACAAAGAAGGGTGAGACTAGAAATTCTCCCGTTATAACCAAGGACAGAGCCCCAAAAGCAAAGAGAATAATAAAGGCTCCTGTAGGGCTGAAATAAGATTGTAGAAAATTACCCGAAACAATCCCCACCAATCCCCCGCGCAAAAAACGCTGTGAAGCGGATTGATCTCCCATCAAGGATAACAAGGAACTCGTGACGATAAAAAGCATCACTAGACTTAGAAACTTAAAGAAATTAAAACAAATTTCACGACTAGTAAACTTATTCCAACTCCAAAATAATCCGATGGCGACCAAAAAATAAGAACTAACGCCTACAAGGAAATAAAAAACACCCGCAACGAAGGCTCCAAAAGGGCCAATCCAATTCTGCGGGTGTAAATTTGGTTTTGACGTATACCAAGAAACGTCTTGTGAATTAAACGAGACCAGGCTAGCTAGAAGAATCAAGCTTAAAGCCAAAATGATGATGCCCTTGATCTCATTGAAATGTTCAAGCTTCATCTTTGGGTCCTAGAAAACTAATGACTTAGGCTTCTGCCTTTGCTTCTGCTTGCTTACGGCTTAAGTTAAAACGTTTCATCTCGTCAATCTCGATAAGTTTGACTTTAAACTTATCCCCTAACTTGACGATGTCATTGACGTCCTTTGTAAATTTATTCGACAACTCAGACACATGGCACAAACCTTCACGGCCAGGCAAGAATTCAACAAAGACACCAAAGTTCATGATGCGTTTGACGGTGCCTTCAAAAATAGCGCCGACTTCAGGTTCGATCGTTAAACCCTTAATCATCATAACAGCCTTATCTAAGGCTGTCTGATCAGGAGAGGCAACAATCACCTTGCCATCTTCTTCGATATCAATGGATTTAACGCCGCTTTCTTCGATCATCTTACGGATCGTCTTACCGCCGGGTCCGATCACTTCGCCGATTTTCTCCTGAGGAATTTGAATCGTCACAATACGAGGCGCATACTGAGACATTTCTTTCCTTGGGCTGGCGATCGTCGCTGCCATTTTATCTAAGATGATGAATCGAGCTTCCTTAGCCTGAGCCACAGCCTTTTCAATCAAAGGCATGGTCAAACGTTTAATTTTAAGATCCAATTGGATAGCGGTGACGCCCTTCTTAGAACCTGCTACCTTGAAATCCATATCACCGAAATGATCTTCTAAGCCCATGATATCCGTAATTAAAACAGTATTTTTCTCATCAGAAATAAGCCCGACAGAGATCCCTGCGACCATACTCTTGATAGGAACACCCGCATCCATCATCGCCAAACAACCGGCACAGACAGACGCCATACTGGAAGAACCATTGGACTCTAAAACTTCAGAGACAATACGGATCGTATAAGGAAACTCTTCTTTGGAAGGAACAACAGCACGAAGCGCTTTAGCCGCTAAGGCTCCATGACCAATCTCACGACGGCCAGGTCCACGCATGGGCTTTGTTTCTCCAACACTAAATGAAGGAAAATTATAATGAAGCATGAAGGTCTTATACGTGGTACTTTCTAACGACTCGACTAACTGCTCATCATCCTTAGTCCCTAACGTAACAACACCTAACGCCTGTGTTTGACCACGGGTAAATAAACTTGACCCATGAGTACGAGGCAAAACGCTTACTTCACTATCAATCTGACGAATATCTTTTAACCCACGACCATCGGCGCGAAGACCTTTGGTAAAGACATTGCCACGAATAATTTCATATTGCAACGTTTCAAAAAGAGCCTTAACACCTTCTTTAGAAATCTCATGGCCATCCTTAGCAAACGCAGCATAGGCATCCATGTCTGTGGTAATCTTATCAAAAAGATTATTCACCGCAGATTCACGTTCGGCTTTATCAGCGATCGTGGTATAAATCTCATTCATACGAGACGTCGCTAATTCACGAACTTTCGCGATAAACTCAACATTAGGCTGTTTTAAATCCACCTTGGCTTTTTGTTTACCAATTTTAGATTTTAATTCTTCCTGAGCTTTCTTACCTTCTTGCATATTGTCTAAAGCGAATTGCAAGCCTTTAAGAACCATCTCTTCAGGAACTTCGTTAGCTTCACCTTCAATCATCACAATCCCATCACCCCAACCGACCACAACTAAATCCATTGTACTGGTGGCGCGCTGAGTAAAGGTGGGATTGGCCACTAATTGACCATCAATTAAAGCGACACGAGCCGCTCCGATAGGGCCATCATAAGGAATATCAGAAATGTGCAAAGCTGCAGAAGCACCAATAATAGCCATAATATCGGGATCATTGTCCCCATCATGACTAAGGACGCTGGCCACAACCTGAACATCATTATAGAAACCTTCAGGGAATAAAGGACGGACAGGACGATCGATCAAACGGGACACTAAAATCTCACGTTCACTGGAACGACCCTCACGTTTAAAAAATCCGCCAGGAAATTTACCGGCGGCATAAGTTTTTTCTTGGTATTCAATGGATAACGGGAAGAAATCTAAACCTTCACGAGGTTTAGCAGACATACATGCTGTCACTAACACAACGGTTCCGCCGACTGTAACTGTAACGGCTCCATTGGCCTGCTTTGCTAATTTTCCTGATTCAATAACGAGTTTTGAAGATCCATAGGGGATCTCGACGCGCGCCTGTGCCATAATTTGATCCTTTGTTAAAAGTGTTTAACTTAAATTACTTGCGTAAATCAAGTTTATTAATTGTTTCTTCGTACTTTTTGGGATCAATCTTTTGGAGATATTCCAAAAGACGGCGGCGTTTGCCGATGAGCATCAACATACCACGGCGGGAATGATGATCCTTCTTATGGGATTTGAAATGATCGTTAAGCTGATTGATTTGTTCCGACAACACCGCAATTTGTACAGGCGCAGAACCCGTATCTTTAGCGTGCGTCTTGAAACGATTGATAACATCTGTTTTCTTTTCTTTTAAAATAGCCACTTAAACTTCCTCCTCTTGTCCCGCCAAGGCGAGATTTTCTTATTTTTCTTTGTCTAATGAACGGCGATTATACAAAAAAGCGTACCTAGAGTCAAGCAATAAAAACCCCCAACGCAAAGGCTGGGGGCTTTAATTAATTCTTTGTACGGGCGATTAGTAAGCGCCCCTACCTATTTTTTAACCTTATCCAGGAAACTGCCT
>JADFYF010000091.1 GCA_015233165.1 Candidatus Omnitrophota bacterium | reverse complement strand
CCCTTGAATCTTAATTTTATTAACATAAGCGAGTTGCCCTTCTTTAATAGAAATCTTAATATCCACGTTACCTGTTGCGGTATTAAAAGAAGTAGCCTCTTCGGTAGTGGCAGAAATATAGCCACGATCAAAATAAGCATTACGAACATTGCTTAAATCTTCTTCCAACTTCTCATGGGTGAAGATATTCCCCGTTCTCATGTTCTTAATATTGCTTTTAACATCATATTCCGAAAAAATAGAATTGCCTGAGAATGACACATCCCCAACATAATACTTTTTCCCTTCTTCTATCGTAATATTGACATTAACAAACCCCTTGTATAATTCCTCAATTTTATAGGTCGCTTTAGCATCAATATAACCATTTTGTTCATAGAACGCTTGGATACGGTTCATATCTTCATCTAGAACATCATCTTTTAAGTAACCCTGATTAAATAACCAAGCCCAACGTGATTTGATCGTCTTAATAATTTTTCGATCAGCGTAGGCGGTGTTGCCAAAAACATAAATACGTTTAATTTTTGTTCGATATCCTTCACGAATAATAAAATGTAAGCTAGCTTTATTGGTTGTTTGATCAATAACGGTGTCCACATCGACTTTTGCCTGCGTTAAGCCCTTTTTCTTATAAAGAGCTTTAATCCTATTAACGTCATCTTTAAGGGTTTTATTATCTAAAAACTTATTTTTCTTGATATTCATCTTACTTTCTAAGTATTTCTTATTGTAATAACGCGTCTTAGAAAATGTGATTTCATCCACAATAGGCTTTTCTTTAAGTTTAACAACTATCTTGTAACCACCATCCGCATCCTCATGATCAATCTGAACATCAGAAAAATGTCCTGAGTTGTATAATCGTTTGATATCATCCGAAACTACGTTTTCTTGATATTCCTGACCAACACGAGTTTTAATTTTAGCCAGAACCTGAGCAACCCCAATAGATTTATTGCCTTGAATATCAATGGATTTAACTATTTTAACTTCAGCTACAGGAGCTACCTCTGGAGAAGAAGGTTGGGCAACAGGAGCATTTTGAAGTTTTAGCTCTGTGTTTCCCAGATTATTCTCATCTTGAGAATTTGTCGTAACCTCTTGCGCTAAAAGATTTTTAGCACCTAATGAAACTGAAAAAAGTAGAATTATACCGATGTGGAGTAGTGATTTTTTTAGCATGGGGAGATTATAAGGGCTCGGATTTAGTCTGTCAACGAACATAAGTAGTATTTTTCCTCTATTCTTGATCTTGATAAGTTGTTTCTAGATTAGCAAAAGAAACAAATTCTTTGAAGAATTTAAGCTTTACAGACCCCGTCGGTCCATTACGCTGCTTGGCAATAATAGCTTCCGCAATTCCTCGGTTTTCTTCGGTGGGATTATAATATTCCTCACGCATTAAAAGTACAACAACGTCCGCATCCTGCTCAATAGCTCCAGACTCACGTAAATCAGACAGTTGAGGCCTATGATCTTGACGGCTTTCCACCGCGCGAGAAAGTTGACTGATAGCAATTAAGGGAACACTGAGTTCCCGCGCTAATGCTTTCAAAGAACGTGAAATTTCTGAAATCTCCTGCTGTCGGCTCTCAGATTGAATCGATGCCTGCATCAACTGCAAGTAATCCACAATAATAAGTCCAATATTATGAGACGCTTTTAACCGACGCGCCTTAGCACGGAGTTCCAAAACTGTAATAGCAGGCGTATCATCAATATACATAGGAACGTTGGATAATCGACCCGCGGCCTTGGTCAACATCGGCCATTCCCCAGGAGAAATAAATCCAGTACGAACCTTATGGGCATCCACCCTCGCCTGAGAACATAGCATACGCTGCACCAATTGTTCCTTAGACATTTCCAGAGAGAAAATAGCGACAGGAATATTTTTCTGCACACACGCATACTCAGCCATACTAACAGCCAGGGCACTTTTTCCCATGGACGGACGCCCCGCGATAACAATCAAATCCGCTTTCTGCAAACCAGATGTCTTGCTGTCAAAATCCTTAAAACCTGTAGGGACTCCAGTAATAGATTCTTTACGTTGGTAAAGCTGATCAATATTCTCAATAGTGTTACGAATAATATCTTTAATCGAAACAGCTTGTTGTTTTTGTTTAGCAGTGGCAATTTCAAAAATCAAACGTTCCGCATCATCTACCAAATCATCAATGTCCACATTATTGCCATAACTCTTACCAATAATCTCTGTGCAGTTCTTAATTAATTTACGCTGAATACCCTTTTCTTTAACAATATCCACATAGTACTGGACATTAGCTGCCGTCGGAACAAAATCCGCCAACTGGGTCAAATAGCTAATACCCCCTACAGATTCCAATAACGCTTTGTTTTTTAAATAATCAGAAAGGGTGATTAAATCGACATTTTTGCGGTTCGCATAAAGATCTTTCATCGCCTCATAGATCTTCTGATGCGCTGTTTCATAAAAATAAAAGCTATCGATGTGTTCAATCGACACACCGATAGCCTCTTCAGACAACATCATGGCCCCTAGAACCGCTTTTTCAGCGTCAATGTTCTGGGGTGGTATTCTTATTTCTTCGTTACCCATAAGCGGATTTTAGCAATAACCTCAGGATGAAGTTTAACGCCAATCTCAAAAATACCTAACTCTTCAATTGGTTTTTCAATCACTAAGGATTTCTTTTCGATCTTCTGGCCTTCCGCTTCTAAAGCTTTGATAATTTCAGATTCAGTCACAGCGCCATAAAGTTTTTCCTGATCGTTAACTTCTACAGCCACTGTAATAGAAACCTTGGATAATTCATCAGCCTTTCCTTGAGCTTCTTTTCTTTGCTCTTCGTAAAGGGCCAACTTCTTAGCCTTTTCCTTTTCAATACGCTTGGTATTGGCAGCAGACGCCAACACAGCGAGAGAACGAGGAATTAAATAATTACGGGCATAGCCATCTCTAACCTTTTTAACATCTCCGACCTTACCCAAATTTTCTACGTTTTCAGTTAAGATAATTTCCATAGCCTACTTCCTTTTTGATGATCCAACCGGTAAAAGCCCTAAGAAACGAGCGATTTTAACAGCCTCTGCCAATTGACGCTGTTCCTTGGCATTAGCGTTCGTCATGCGGCGAGAAAAAACCTTGCCGCGTTCAGTTAAACACTTTTGCAAAAACGAGATATTCTTGTAATTAATTTCAGTCCCCTTAGGAATAGAAAAACGGGTTTGGCGCATTCCACTGGAACGACGGCCATTACTACTACCCCCTGAACCATACCCACTATCTCCATCTTTTCTAAAAGGTTTCTTTTCATCTCTTGACGATGACCTGCCACCAGAAAAACTTCTTTTTCTTTGTTCCATGAATTTATTCCTCCCAAGCAATATCTTCAGGACTAATTACGTCCGGTTCATTAAGATCCTTAGCCGCATTATCGCTAGAAGAGGTCGACTGACCTTCCCCGCGTGGGCCACCTAAAAACTGAATACGTTCGGCACGAACATCAATCGTTGAGCGCTTTTGGCCATCGCCTGTTTCCCAAGAACGACTTTGCAAAATACCTTCAACGAAGACAGCTCTGCCTTTTTGTAAATACTGATTACAAATTTCTGCTTGCTTATCCCACGCTGTCACTGTAATAAAACAGGTGTCTTCTTTTAACTCCCCGCTGCGATCTTTAAACTTACGATTAACTGCAATACGTAAATTAGTAACAGCCGTACCATTAGGAGTATACCGGAGTTCTGGGTCTTTGGTTAAGTTTCCAATCAATAAGATTTTATTCAAACTTGCCATAGCAAACTCCTCCTCTAATTATGCATCCACTCGAATTGTCAAAAAACGCAAAATTTGCTCATTAATTCTTAAAAGAGCTTGCATTTTGTTGATTGCAGCGGATTTTGCTTCCAAATTCAACATATAATATGTGCCTTCCATAAGCTTATTAATTGGAAAACTCATTCTATGCTTTTCCAACCAAATTTGGCTGGCGGCTATCTTCACTTCAGACTTTGCAGCAGCATCAGCAATCTGTTTTGCAATTTCATCTTTAACAGGCTGTGACGCATGTGCATCAATGATGTAGACAAACTCATACTTATTCATTCACACTTCCTTTTCTTTTCCTTACGACTCCTTTACAAGCATAATTGCTTAGTCACTCAGGATGGTGAGCGAGCCCGGTTTACTCTGGGCGAGTCGAACCATTGAACTGGTTCATGGTTACTTCTGTTCCCTTGGTCACCCAGCTAGTGACGCAGGAAACAGCTTCATTAAGATAATCCGGCAAAAGCTTCCTTTCACCGGAGGTGAAATTCGATAACACATAATCAGCAACATCTTGTGACGGGTGAGCTGATCCTATTCCTAGACGTAATCGAGCAAAATCCTTGGTCCCCAAATACTCAATCACAGATTTAATACCGTTATGACCACCGGCAGTTCCAAAGGGCCGTAAACGCATTTGACCAAAACTTAAGGCTAAATCATCACAAACAACCAAAACATCGTTTGAAGTTAAACCTTTTTTATCCATCCACTGCTTAACCGCTACACCTGAATTATTCATATAGGTTAACGGCATCATCAAAGAACAGTCTTGACCTTCTAAAACTACTTTTGCTTCGACCGCTTGAGTTACGGCGCTTTTTTTATATTTCAAAGAATGCTGCACGGCTAAAGCTGTCAAAACTAAAAACCCTAAATTGTGTCGCGTATACTCATATCGGGCTTCTGGATTGCCTAAACCGACGATCAGCTTCACTATTTCTTATCATCCTTCTTAGCCACAGCTGCTGTTTCGCCTTCTTCCTTCTTCTTTTCCTTCAAAACTTCAGGTTCGCTAGCGGTAGCGGCAGCATCTGCTTCAACGGTCGCTGTTTCTTCACGCATAGAACCTGCAACTGTCGCAACAACAGACTCAGGATCATGCTTGGTACGAACACCTGCAGGCAATAACAAATCCTTAACATGAATACTCTCATGAATACCTACGTTGCTGATATCCGCTTCAATGTGATGAGGAATTTGAGTCGGCAAACAAATAACATCTAATTCCCACATCATATGATCCAAGGTTCCCCCATCCTTCTTAACACCGATCGCTTCACCTTTAAGAGTAATCTTAACCTTAATTTCAATTTCCTTATCCAAAGAAATACGATTAAAGTCCAAATGAATAACTTCATCACTGACCGGATGCAATTGAACAGCTTTCACAATAGCTGGAAAATCAGCAACGGTTTTGCCTTCATCTAAAACGTTTAAATGGTAAATCAAACTTTCACCTGCATGTTGACGGTGAATGCGTTCGTAAATCTTACGATTCGCCTGAATAATTGTAGGTTTAGCTCCTCCACCATAAATAACAGCCGGAATAAGTTCAGCTCGACGAATTTTCTGAGCAGCGGAAGAACCTATGTTCTTTCTGAGTTGTACATCTAACTTAATTTGTTCCATTTTAACTTACCTCTCTTAACTTCACCGCGCTCCCAAAACACTTTTGTTTTGGCCTCACAAGGTGAACGATTAATTTCTGATCTCTTCAAACAAAGTGCTGATGCTCTCCGCGTTATGAGTACGTTTAATCGCATCAGCTAAAAGCGGAGCCACAGACAACTGTTTAATTTTAGAACAGATCTCAGAATTCTTGAGCGGAATACTATTTGTAATCACGACCTCTTGCAATGCTTTACAGTTCGTAATACGTTCAATCGCAGGTCCCGAAAGAACTCCGTGACTGGCCGCTGCATAAATCCCTTTAACTCCCGAATTCTTTAACGCTTCAACAGCTTCAATCAAAGAACCGGCTGTTGCAATAATATCATCAACTAAGACAACGTTCTTATCCTTAACTTCACCTAAAATATTCATCACCTCTGTCTTTTCCGGAGAGAAACGACGTTTATCAACGATTGCAAGACCCGCATTTAAACGCTTCGCATAAGCTCGAGCCATCTTAATACCACCGACATCCGGAGAAACAACAACTAAATCTTTAAGTTGTTTTTCTTTAAAATATTCACAAAGAATATTAATGGCATAAAGGTGATCCACCGGTATATCAAAGAACCCCTGAATCTGATTGGCATGCAGATCCATCGTTAAAACACGATTCGCCCCAGCAGATACAATCAAATTAGCAACCAATTTTGCCGTAATAGGAACGCGAGGCTGGTCTTTTCTATCCTGACGCGCATAACCATAGTAAGGCAGTACAGCTGTAATACGATCCGCTGATGCACGACGAGTCGCATCAATTAAAACCAAAAGCTCCATCAAATTCTCATTAACAGGCGTACACGTCGGCTGAACGATAAAAACATCCTTACCACGAATATTTTCTCGAATATGAACGCG
>JADFYF010000090.1 GCA_015233165.1 Candidatus Omnitrophota bacterium | reverse complement strand
TTACAGCTTGTAACCAGTTCATTTTATTTCAGTTTCTTACTCTCTGGTTTATTCAGATAATTCTTAGAAGAAACGACTGATCGACCTAATTGTTTCTCCAATTGCTTACGAGCTCCCCCGGCAATATTCCCGCCTCTTTTGGCATCATTTTTCAGCTTTTTTACCCCTTTAGAATCTTCATTACGATGAATTTCAGTTGTGGAACGTTCCCCCAGCATTGTAAAAATCAATTCAAAATCATCCATATGATCCCTAAGGTTCTCACGCTTTAAACCTTTCAATGTTTTATATTCGCTAGGCGTAACCCCAAAAGTGGCCTTGGATATCTCTGAGGTTAAAACTTCATAATCCTTATCTTCCTGAGCACCTCTATTTTTCCATTCTTCTGTTAATTCTTCACGAATAACAATCCCTCGCATGCGTTTTTCGATCCAATCATCGCTATATCCTTTAAGTTTATATATCGTACGCATACGCTTAGCCGCTAATTCAGGATTTTCTATTTCCTGAATACGTTCATAACCAACTTTTGCTAGCCAGCGCTTAAAAGGTTCTGCCTTGGGCGAAGGAATAGACTGAATGATACGAAACATGCCTTCGGTATTTGCACAGTCGGTCCCATACTTCTTTCCATCAGAAGCTTCTAATTTCAGTCCGTGACAAAATGTCACGACCTGACTACCCTCCTGTATTAGTCTCTGCTTCAACTTTCTCCAATACGCCCCAGAATCAGGGCTATCTGTCAAAACTCCGATGATATCCGTCACTGAGAACCACCATTCATTGTTATGAATAGTCTTTCTCACTTGCTTTCCCTTAAATACCGCTATTTTAGTTAAATTCATTTCTTCAGACATACTCTCCCCCTTATTGTTGGTTATTCTTACTCCTCATGCCTCAGGGGAAAGACATGGGTTATTCTATTGTTTCTTTAAAATCTCTCTCGCCTCAGCCACCACAAACAGTGACCCTGTCACCACAATCACATTTTCCTTCTGAGATTTAGACATCGCCAGAGACAAAGCGTCTTGTACATTGTCCGTCAAAAACCATTCTTTGCCAGCAAAAAGATCGTGCGCTTGTTGACGGGTGAACTCGTGGCTTCTAGGATGACTGGCCTTCGTCAAAATAATAATCTCGCTGATTAACTTTAATGGCTCACACACAGCGTCGATGTCTTTATCCGCTGACAAACCCAGAACCAAGACAACCTTCCGATGAGGATATTCATCTAAAACCGTCTTAGCTAAAACTTCTACAGACGCTGGATTATGCGCCCCATCGACGACGATCACAGGTTTTTCTTTAAGAATCTCGAAGCGTCCCTGCCAGCGCACCTTCTTAAGCCCTTCCTCCAACGCTTCCTGAGTCACATGAACGCCCTGTTGTTTTAAAAAATCCACGACGGCAACCGCACAAGAGGCGTTAAGGACTTGATGCTGTCCTTTTAAAGCAATCTGCAGATGCTTCTGCTCCATAGGATGAACGATCTTGGTCTCAACACCAAACTCACGGCAGCGCTGGTGAATGATTTCCATCACAGTTTCTTCCTGAGGAGCAATAACAATTTTCTGACGGGACGATTTAATAATAGCGGCTTTCTCGACGGCAATTTTCTTTAGAGTGTTTCCTAGAATCTTCGTGTGATCCAGACTGATCGGTGTAATCACAGCAACCATGGAATCAAAGGCATTAGTAGCATCCAGTCGTCCGCCTAAACCTGTTTCTAGGACAGCAAAATCCACCTTAGCATTGGCAAAGTGCACCGCCGCTATCACTGTTAAAACTTCAAAGTACGTCACTGCCCAGCCTTTATTCTCAATGGCAGCAATACCAGGACGAATCTGATTAATGATCAAGGAGAGTTGTTCGTCGCTGATACAACCGACGAATTCCTGTGAGCTATGAAGATTGTGTTGATCCAAAATACGAATACGTTCGTTGAGGCGATGCAGATGCGGCGATGTATAAAGACCCACCTTATACCCCGCCTGTTGCAGGATACTGGCGATCATGGCGCAGGGAGGGGGGATTTTTTAGATAAAAATTTAATTTTAGTTATCGGCCCCGAAGGCGGCATCATTGATTATGAAATTGAACTGTTGAAAGCCGCCGGCTGCCAACTTATAGGCTTGGGCCCCCGTATTTTAAGAACAGAGAGTGTTTTGCCTTTATTAGTCGGAAAATTATTTTAAAAAAGATCGTTTTATGAAAAAATGGTGTGTCATTGCGAGGAGCGCTTTGCAGCGACGAAGCAATCTGATGGGTAGACATTGTTCCTGTTAAGATTGCTTCGCTACGTCCTTCGGACTCCGCTCGCAATGACGCTTTAAATCAGTGTTTGAAATGACGAACACCGGTGGTGACCATGGCGACTTTACGTTTATTCGCTTCTTTAATGACCTGCTCGTCCATGATGGAACCACCCGTTTGAATAATAGCTTTAACCCCTGCCTTGGCGGCAAAAGTGACCGTATCTTCCTTAGGTAAGAATGCGTCGGAGATCAGAACAGAGCCTTTGGCCTTTGTCCCTGCTTTACGAATGGCATGCAACGCGGAATCCACACGACTGGTCTGACCGGCACCAATCCCGATCGTCTGCGTCCCCTTCACGAGCACAATGGCGTTACTTTTGACATGCTTAATGAGTTTCCAACCAAAGAGCATCGCATCCATCTGAGACTTGGTGGGCTTAATTGTGCTGACCACCTTAACTTCGTCGACTTTCAAATCACGATTATCCTTATCCTGCAAAAGCAACCCGCCGGCCACCTTCTTAAAATCATATTTCTCATCCATCAGGCCATGAATATCGAGTTCTAACAAACGTAGGTTTTTCTTCTCCGACAAAATCGTCACCGCTTCCTTATCAAAGGACGGAGCCACAATGCATTCCATGAAACCACTCTTAAAAATCGTCTGCGCGCACTTGGCATCGACCGGGCGATTTAATCCCACAATACCGCCGAAGGCCGAAAGACTATCGCAATCAAAAGCTTTCTTGTAAGCGCCATCTAACGTTTTATCCGACGCCACACCGGTGGGATTATTATGTTTGATAATGACAGCCGCAGGACTATCAAATTCACGGATAATATCAACCGCCGCCTGCAAATCTAAAAAGTTATTATAGGAAAGTTCCTTGCCGTGCAATTGCTTGATCGCGGCCAACCCTTCCTTCTTCTTGCCTTCACTATAAAAGGCCGCTAACTGATGAGGATTCTCACCATAACGCAAATCCTGAATCTTGTTAAAGCCCAGACGAAATTCTTTAGGGAGATTCGCAAAAGAATTATCCGCCTTAAAACGATTATTTAAAAAACTATTAATCGCTCCATCATATTCCGAGGTGCGTTCAAACACTTCAATCGCCAGATTCACTAAAACCTTATCGGAGAGAATACCTGTATTATTCTGCAATTCTTTTAAAATCTCTTCATAACGCGCTGGATTACAAATCACAGCCACACTTTTGTAATTCTTAGCGGCTGAACGCAGCATGGATGGTCCGCCGATATCAATATTCTCAATCGCCTCTTCGAGGCTGACATTTTTCTTCTCAATCGCTTTTTCAAACGGGTAGAGATTCACAATGACCATGTCAATCAGGCCAATGCCATGAGCCTCCAGCTGTTTCATATGTTCAGGATTATCACGCACCGCCAGAAGCCCCCCATGAATCTTAGGATGCAGGGTCTTGACCCTTCCGTCTAACATTTCCGGAAAGCCGGTGTAATCAGAGACTTCTTTGACAGGAATCGCGTTGGTACGAAGAAGCTGAGCTGTACCGCCGGTGGAAATCATTTCCACGCCTAGCTTATGAAGACCTTTGGCAAATTCAACTAATCCTGTTTTATCGGAGACGGAAATAAGGGCGCGTTTGATTTTAATCATGGATAGGGGATTCCCAGAAAAAAGGATAGGCGGACCAAATGGTCCGCCCTAAATTCCTTATATTAATACCAAAAAACTATCTACCGCCTGTTCCCTTTTTGCGCTTCTTATCTGAAGGCTTGAGGTAAAAACGGCGTTCTTTCAGTTCCACTAAAAAACCATCTTTCTGGCACTGTTTCTTAAACGTGCGCATGGCTTTTTCAAAACTATTTTTGTCGTTAATTTTGACTTCCAACATGAAAATTCAACTCCTTCCCTGTAAAAAGTTTCAGTATTATAGTATAGAAGATTGTCTTGTCAACGGGTTTACTTAGAGCTCCTACTTTCTTCAATGTCCATCCAATGCCTTTTTTATGTCTAATTTAAAGTAAATACCTACGAGCTTTTGATAGATGAGGTAAAAAAATGGGCGGTGAAGGCATTGTCCGCCATAGGAGGATCTCAGCATTTTAGCTGATCAGCTGTTGCAGAAGCCTTTGGCTGAAACCCTCAGCCTATTGAATAATTGCTATAGCGGCCTTAATATCTTTCTCTTCAAAATCATATTTCTTTGCAATATCAATAGCCTTTTGTTGATATTCTTTTGCTTTACTCCTATCATGAGAATCTGCACTATACATTAATGCAGCGGTCAAATAGGCACCATAAGCGCATTGAGGGTTATCCAAAGGATCAGCCGTCATTGCATCATCAATTAAACTCTTGGCCTCTTGATATTCTCCTTTCGTAAACTTATGAACTGCTCTATCCACTTTGATTGGAGGATGCAGAGGGTCTGCATCGGATGCTTTTTGCATCCACCTATCATAATCTTGAGACATTCCCTGACTATCAAAACTCTTTGCCATTGATAAATAATAGTCAGGATCACTAGGATCTAAAAATATTGCTCGAGATAAATATTCTCTCTGTAAGTCACCTTGAAATACATCACTAAATACTGCATACTGCTGTGCTCTTAGATTGTTGGGAGTCAACACTCTAAACTTTTTTATAAAAACATCGTCCCTTGTAAACCTATACCAATTGCCAATATGAGACACATCCTTACTCCATGAATATTTGGGACTTATGTATTTATTTAGAAAATCGGCAATAACAAAATGATCATTGTCTACATCAACAATATTGCAGACGTGCGGCGTATCCCCTCTTAAACTTGGTTTTAAACCCATAAGAATGAGTGCTTTGTCCCACCAAGACTCTGTAGCAAAAAATGTGTTAAAATAAGGAGTATATAAAGCTTTACTCTTAATCCCCTTACTCTTTAATAATACTTCCCCCAAATAAGTATAGTATGTACATTTTTGGAAAAGAGCAACCTTCCTGAGGAAGTCATCTGATTGATTACTAGAAACTTTTTTAAAGTCATCCAATGAACCTTCTCCAAGAATTTTAATATAAATGGCGAGATGATTATCCTGTGAATTATTCTTAGTATCATCCTTTAAGAGTTTTTTATAGAACGTCAATTTATTTATTAGACCATCCCCTTGAATGATCCCACCAAAATCAAAAGACTTATTAAGCTCACTTAACCTTTTAGCAATAATTATAGCTGTCAGAGGAGGATGCCCATTTTCTAATAACACACTATAAAGTGGAATTAAATCCTGATTCGTGGAATAAAAATCTTTTAACGGGTCAATCATTGTTTCTTTAATAGCATTAACGTATTGCGGAAATATGGGAGAGATTTCTCCCAATAAAGAATCAGCTTCGTCAAATCTTCCCTGTGAGGCAGACCGAACACTAAGAACAAAATAAGGCACTTCTAACATCTGATCCATTTCTTCCATTTTATGATTAGGGTATAATTTAATAGCTTCTGCGACCGTTTCTCTAAACTTTGATAACCCCTTATATTGATGAATAAAGTCAATCTCTTCTTGCGCCACTCTAAAATAATGAGCTTGATCGTTGTAATAAAAATCCTGCATCCCCTTTCCAATAAGCGAACCGACTACTCCTATTCTTTCTAACATCAGATCTTGCAGGTCTTCATTCTGAAAGATTGGTTTTTCAAGGCACGTTTTAACAACGTTAAAACCCTCTTCTTCATTATTATTGTTTACTTGAGCTAGAAAATTCTTCTGGCATTCTAAATACTCAGTGTGGCTCCTATTATCGTTAGAATTGACGGTACGATTGGTCTGAGCTTCCTTCAAACTTTCTGAACGTATTTCTTGAGGAACAGCGTTCCTTATAGAATTATCTACTGATTCTTGTTGACGGAGAACTTTTGGAAGATTTTTCAAGATAGCAAGACTCTCGTCATCAATTTGATCAAAACGATAACGGAAGAAATTATTCTTTCCTTTATCAAGCACAACGTGGTCATCGGTTAGTTCTACAATATTGCCCTGAACTGCGACACCTGTTTTCAATTTAATTGTTTCAGCAATGGCAAGATTACAGAATAGAAAAAGAAATAATATTGTTAAGAAAATTCTCATACTCCCCCCCCCCATTCATTGATCACTTTAATATTTAACCGTAACACACGCACAGTATCTAAGGAAAATAATTCTGAAAAATTATTGATTGTAAAAACTACAATTAGAATTA
>JADFYF010000008.1 GCA_015233165.1 Candidatus Omnitrophota bacterium | reverse complement strand
CTAATTTTAGCCGCCCGTTCAAACTCTAGATTTCTGGCCGCCAGATCCATCTGACGTTCTAATTCACTGATTTCAGAAGCCGCTTCATACTGCTCCTCGGACTGCCCCGTGACAGATCTCGCCAAATCTTCGGCCTGAGCAAACTCTTCAATCCCCAAATGAATCGCCCTTTGAATGGTGGTAGGCGTAATGCCATGCTTGGTGTTAAAGGCCATCTGGATCTTACGACGATTGCTTTAGGGGTAGTTAAGAATGGGAAGGTGGTTGAATCTTTACGTATTGACACCACGGACAGAGCAGATACGCTTAAGCCCCTCTTGAATAAACGTTTGAATTATCTGTTAAATAAAGGATACGACTTAAAAAAGGTTGTGATTTGCTCCGTTGTTCCTAAAACAACAGTATTAGTGGAGAGATTTATCAAATATTCGCTAAATATTAAGGCTGTTGTGGTTGGTAGAGATGTTATCGTCCCCATCAAGAATCATTATAAGAATCCAGCTCAGGTAGGACAGGATCGGCTATTAGGTTCCTATGCGGCTTTGAAACTTTATGGTAAACCGCTCATTGTGGTGGATTTAGGAACAGCCATTACCTTTGACGTCATTTCCAAGAAGGGAGAATACCTTGGGGGATCTATTGTTCCTGGGATCAGATTATCGGCAGAATCCCTGTTTTTAAAGACAGCCTTGCTTCCTGAGATTGACATCAAAGCTCCCAAGAGTCCTATTGGCAGAACAACTCAGGAAAGCATCTTAAGCGGACTTTTTTATGGTTATGGTGTTCTGTGCCAAGGGTTTATTGATCTTTTGGCCCGTCAATTGAAAGCCAACCCTAAGGTGGTGATGACAGGTGGGCATACGCATTTGATGAAGAAATTCGTTTCTCCTCGAATCCGGATTATTGATGAAGACCTTGTTTTTAAGGGCATGTCAATGCTTTTAAAATAGATTTTTCATAAACCAATATATTACAATAACTTATGTCGTAATTAAAAATATTTTACCTCGCCGACTTGTAATCCCTATTATATATGATATATTTTCACTATTATTTCCTACGAAATGTCTGAAATTTTTTTAAAATCTCTGAAATTTTATTAAAAGCAAATTTAAACCCTTCAAGAGGAGAATGTATGAGTTTTATTGAAATCAAAAAAGGAAATCCTTTATTTCGCAGCGTCGCCTTTGTGGTCTTATGTGCTTTTAGCATGACCATGGTTGTCTCACCAACAAGTGCTCATGCCGCCGTTAGCGGATCCGTTTTGGGTTTACCTGTTCCAGGCACCATGGTGTCCTTAACATCTGCCTATGTTCCTGTGATTGCCAAAGGGCTTCGTGTTCATCCTGAAAACCCTATTCTGTTTGATTTTATCGTCGATAGCGGAAATACCCAGCTTGGGGCTAAGAGTGTTCAATTAAGAGCTGAATCCGAGAAATTAATCAAATATTTTCTCGCCAGTTTAACTATTCCCGACGATGATCAATGGGTTAACTTGTCTCCCTATGAAAAAGATCGCATTATCCCAGATGAATTAGGCCAAACTGAAATGGGTCGTGATATGTTGGCACAGGATTACATTCTTAAACAGATGACAGCTTCCTTGATCTATCCAGAAAAGGGATTAGGCAAGGAATTCTGGAGCAGGGTTTACGCTAAGGCGCAAGCGCTGTATGGTTCTTCAGCTCAGGTACCTGTGAGTACATTTAATAAGGTCTGGATTACAGCGGATAAGGCGGATGTGTATGTGCATGACAATACAGCGTTTGTTGTGGGGGCTCATTTGAAGGTAATGTTGGAGGAAGATTACTTGGCGGCCAATAAAAATACTGTAGGGGTGGGTTCCAAACCCACCCAACAAAGGGCAGGTTTAGAACCTGCCCCTACAGGCACAAACAATTTAGGTTCTCAAATCATTCGCGAAATCATCCTTCCCGAATTAGAAAAGGAAGTCAACACTGGTAAGAACTTTGCGAATCTGCGTCAAATCTTCCATTCCATGATTCTCTCCGTCTGGTACAAGAAAACTCTTAAAGAGGCGCTATTGAATCAGGTCTATAGCAACAAGTCTAAGATTCATGGTGTGGATGTATCGGATAAAACGATCAAGGAGCAGATTTATCAACAATACCTGAAAGCCTACAAAAAGGGTGTGTTTAACTATATTAAAGAAGATATTGTCAATGGCCAGACGATGCCTAGAAAATATTTCTCTGGTGGTTTGCCACCTCTTTTGAGAACAGATAAAGTGATGAGAGTTTTTAATCGTATGCCTGTGGGTGGAAATGTGAATGCGGATGGAGCTATGTTTGCTGTCACAGCACCAACGCCCTCAGATGCGGCGGCTGTGGCTACTCAAGGGGTAGATAAGACCCTGACTGCGAATGATGTTTCGACTCTTGGAACAATTTTAAATTCATCTAGTGTTAGAGCTCAAACAGGATTTCAATTTGATATTGCTACAATTCGTTCTACTAATAATCAGGTTTTAATAGTGCCAGGCAAGGATACGCAGCATGCGAATGGTATCTTTGTAAAGGAAGTCAAGGTTGGAGTAGAGGCTACGTTAAGACAGGTTAAAGGGGCTTTTACTCAACAAGGTTGGTCCAGCTTGGCTGAAAAATTGGTGTTTGACGCTTCTGGTACTCTTAGCATTGTCCCTGATGCGGCGATGTCTAGTGAAGCTAAGGATGAGGTTTTTCTTAATGGTAAGAATTATCCTATTGCACAGGTTGATCAAGTGATACTGGCGATTAGAAATGGACAAGGACAAGCTTCTTATAGAGATAAACAGTTTATTATTCCTTTAAAGAACCTTAGTTCTGATAATTTCAAAATACTTGAAGCTATCAAAACGAAGTTTGATTTGATAAAGGGAAATGTAGACCCAAGACTTAAAAATGAAAAAACTCTTCCTGGGGAGACAAAAGTTTTTGCATTAGGTCAGGCTGCTAATCTTACGCTTTCATTAAGAAAGGGTGAAACGGCAGCTTTTGATTTTACAATGGGTTAGCCGGTGACAGGGTAAGAGCGTTAAGATTTAATACAAAGTTCAAACGGCTTTACCCAATTGTTAAATTACTTGCTTTAACCAGAATGCGGCGAGGCGGTGGGAGAGGCCTAAAGCAATTTTTGGAGGAAAAACAATTTTTTTTGTTAAGGATACTCAATGAATAGAGAAATGGCGGAGTCTTATATAACAGAAGTGTTTGGAGCTAAGGTTTTATTGGCAGAAAGTGCCCACAATACTCTTGATATTTTGGAAGCGAACAAAGGAACGGTGGATCTTGTTTTTACAGATTACAATATGCCTAACATGAATGGGTTTCAAATGGCTCAGAGGATTCGAGCGTTATATCCTCAGATGCCCATTGTTAATCACACAGGTGAGGTTAAGGGCGCATTGGATGCTGTCAAGAGTCAGTTTAAAACATTAAATGTGTCAGTTGTCACAAAGCCATTTCAGTGGGACGAGATAAGTATAGAATTAGCCCAAGCTCTTCAAAAACCTGATGCAGCGATGACGGTTGGAAAGAATATCTCCTCGGGCGATGTCCCGCAGGAAATTAAAAAGGCCAAGGAGGCTTTTATTAGAAGAATTGGTACCATTGAAAGAAAATTCGCCGAACTTGATCAATGGAAATCTGCTATTCAAGAATTCCTGAATTCAATCTATGCTTGGGCCAATCTTTCGGATTCCATGGGTAGTAAAAATATAAAAGATTTTATTGGTGGCCAGGCGGCATTTTTCATCACCCACAATCCGTATCCGTATTTAGAGTTTTTTCAAGCGATTGATAATGAGCTTCCAAGAAAAGCTTCGGATAAGGCGATGATGGTGGGTGATGGGGCAACAGATGATGGGCTTTTGACTCCAGTGCTTGCTGCTGAGAAAAGGAAGCAGCTTGAGGCGAAGGCTGACGAATTTAGAAGAATCGGCTTTTCTGATGTTGTTGTTAATAATATTGAGAAAGGCATTATTACTAAGGAAGAGCATTTTAATATACTTAGAACTATTTCTAAAATTGGAGAACAGGGGAAGTTGGCTAAATGGCCAGGTCCCGGTGTAGATGATGCTAAGAAATTGGCAATGTTGGATCAAATTATTCAATTGGATCAAGGATATGCCGGAGGGCTTAAGCAATATAAGGCCAATACTAAGAAATTATTGAAAGATTCACAGGCTGGTAAAAATCCATTTGAAGGTTTTACTCCTGAGGTTCCAGAAGGGACTCAATTAACTGAAATCAATGATCGGTACAAGCAAATGGAAGAAGAAGGTTTGATGGCTTTTAATAAAACGGCAGGAGTTCTTGTTGCAGGTGGTGTTGGAGACAGGCTTGGTTATAAAGGTATTAAGGTTGGAATACCTTTTGATTTAATCACAATGAAGTCTTATTTGCAGCATTATATTGAAAGTATGCTTGCTCTACAGGAGAAATCAAATTCTTTGAATCATGAAGCAAGGAAAGTTCCTTTGGTTATCATGACATCTGACGATACTCATGCGTTAACTATTAATCTCTTGGAGGAAAATAAGTATTTTGGTGCGGATGGTTTGAGTATTAATCCTACGAGAGAAGATGTGATGAATAATAACATTAAACAAATTGTTATTTTAAAACAAGGAATGGTTCCGGCGGTTGTTGATAATGACGGGACATTTGTGTTGGATGAAGCTGATCCATTTAAATTACAAGTAAAGCCCCATGGACATGGTGATATTCATATGCTCATAAAGCAGGTGGGCCTAGATGAGTTATGGTTGAAGCAGGGGCGTACCTATACGTTTTTCTTTCAGGACACAAACGGTGTTGTATTTAATGCTGTTCTTGCTGGGTTAGCTAATTCAATTCGTAGTAAATTTGGTCTTAATTTCTTAACGGTGCCTCGTGAAGCTGGAGAAAAGACAGGGGCCATTACACGTATGAAAAATATGGATGGACGTGATCAAACCATCAATGTGGAATACAACGAATTAGGTCCTTTGCTTAAGGCAACGGTTAACCCTGCTGGTGATGTGGCTGATCCCAAAACGGGTAAGTCTCCTTATCCTGCTAATTTGAATGTTTTTATTGTTGAGAATCAGGGGTATCATCAGAAATTGAATGAAACTGGAGGCATTTTTGGTGAATTCATTAACCCCAAATATGCTGATGATGCAAAAACAAAATTCAAATCTCCTGCGCGTTCGGAAACAATGATGCAGGATTATGCTAAAGCCTTACCGGGTGTTTTGGTTGGTTTTACTAATTTTGAGAAGCGTGATGTTTTTTCTCCCGTAAAGAATGACATTACTGGAGCTTTAGGTGTTGTTAAGAATGGTAATTATCCAGATTCGATGGCAACAGGGGAATCGGATTATTATGCTACTTATCGCCGACGTTTGGCTTTAGCAGGAGTTCATATAAATGTGAAGGGAGACTCCAGAGTTGTTCATGGAATACCCTTTAATGATGGGGCTAAGGTTATGTATTCCCCTGAGTTTGCGGGAACGATTGATGAAGTTAAATCTAAAATTAAGAGAGGATCAATCTCTGATCGTTCCGTGTTACTTATTGAAGGAAAAGATATTAAATTAAGTGACGTTAAGATTGATGGCACCTTGATTATTCGTACGGCTCCTGGTGTTGAATTGGATATTAATGGTCTAGAGGTGAACAATGCGGGTTGGCAATTTGAAGATTTAACGCCTGAGCAATTAACTGATGTCAGTATTCCTCAGGCTATTCGAATGAGAGGTTATCGATTAGAGAAAAAAGCTCAGATGGTGATTGATATTGAAGAACCTGGAGAATATACCATTAACGAAGGTTATTTGGTTGAGACTCGATCTGGCAATTTGATCCGGAAGATTCCTGTGGAAGGGCTTAAAATTGATGCGACTATGGCAGATAAGGCAGTAATCGCAAAGACACCAGAAGGTGGTATCGACTTAAATTCTAAGAATATGGTCATGGGTATTAATGGTGAGACCATCAATATTAAGTTTGATGCGGCTATGCTTTCTCAGTTTAGTCGAGGAGATTTCTCTGGTGTTCATCCTGTCATTCTTAACATTACCCCGATCTTTAATATTCGTCCTTTATTAGGTTTAAAGGAAGAAGAGAATGAAGGTCGTTTAGCTAAGGCATAGATTTTATCGAGGAAGATAGTCAAAAAAGTCATGGGAGTAAACTCTCGTGGCTTTTTTGATTTCTAGCACTCTTACAAATTTACTGCTAAAAATCTTCTTGACAAATAAGGGCGCTCTGAGTATATTAGCAGTCCAAGTTCAGTAGTGCTAAATCAGAATTTCACGTATAACCCATATAAACAGGAGGAAACATTATGGCGATTCAACCATTAGGCGACCGCATTGTGGTCAAGGCGCTTGAAGCGCAAGAAGTAACCAAGGGCGGAATTGTGCTGCCTGATTCAGTTAAAGAAAAGCCTCAAGAAGGCAAGGTTATTGCTGTTGGTAAGGGTAAGATTTCTGATAATGGAACAGTCATTGCTCCTGAGGTTAAGGTTGGCGATCGTGTCTTGTACGGCAAGTACTCTGGCACCGAGATAACCACCAAGGACGGTGAAGAGCTTTTAATCATGAAGGAAGAGGATATTTTAGCGATTGTAAAATAATATGTAGGGGCGTATTGATATACGCCCGATAAATAAATGGAGGAGTTTAAAATGGGAGCCAAACAGTTATTATTTGATGATGAAGCACGTCGTAAGGTTTTAAGTGGTGTTGAGCAATTAGCTCGCGCGGTCAAGGTGACCCTAGGTCCTAAAGGTCGTAATGTTGTTTTAGATAAAAAATTCGGTTCTCCAACAGTCACCAAGGACGGTGTTTCTGTGGCTAAAGAAATTGAATTAGAAGATCCTTATGAAAATATGGGCGCTCAGATGGTTAAAGAAGTAGCAGAAAAGACCTCTGATATCGCCGGTGATGGTACAACCACCGCAACCGTTTTAACCGAAGCGATCTATCGTGAAGGTTTAAAGAACGTTACGGCTGGCGCCAATCCCATGGCGTTAAAGCGTGGTATTGACTTAGCTGTGGCTAAGGTTGTTGCGAAGATTGAAAAGATTTCTAAGAAAATTGATCTTAAGAATTCTAAAGAAGTCGAACAGGTTGCTTCGATCGCCGCTAACAGCGACGCAGTCATTGGTAAGAAAATTGCCGAAGCTTTTGAAGCTGTTGGTAAGGATGGCGTTATCACCGTCGAAGAATCCAAGACGATCAATACCGAACTTAAAATTGTGGAAGGTATGCAATTTGATCAGGGATATCTTTCTCCTTACTTTTCAACCGATATGGAAAAGATGGTCTGCGAATTAGAAGATCCTTTTATTCTTCTTTTCGAGAAGAAAATCTCTTCGATCAAGGACATTATTCCTTTATTAGAAAAAGTTGCCAAGAGCGGTCGTCCTTTATTGATTATCTGCGAAGAAGTCGAAGGCGAAGCGTTAGCAACCTTGGTTGTCAACAAAATGCGCGGTACCTTGCATTGCTCAGCCGTTAAAGCTCCGGGTTATGGTGATCGTCGTAAGGAAATGTTAAAAGATATCGCTGTCTTAACCGGCGGTAAGGCAATCACCGAAGATCTTGGTCTTAAATTAGAGACAGTGGATGTCGCTGATTTAGGTCGTGCCAAGAGAGTTCGCATTGATAAGGATAATACAACGATCGTTGAAGGCGCTGGTAAAACGGCAGACATCAAAGGTCGTATTGCTCAAATCAAGAATCAGATTGAAGGTACCGATTCTTCTTACGATAAAGAAAAGTTACAAGAACGCTTAGCTAAACTTTCCGGCGGTGTGGCAATTATTAACGTTGGCGCAGCTACCGAAAGTGAAATGAAAGAAAAGAAGGCTTGCGTTGAAGATGCTTTACATGCAACACGCGCTGCTGTTGAAGAAGGTATTGTTCCCGGCGGTGGTGTGGCCTTGCTTCGCTGCATCAAAGAGTTAGAATCGATTGATCTTAAAGGTGATGAGAAGACCGGCGCTGACATTGTCCGTCGCTCCTTAGAATCTCCTGTGCGTCAATTAGCTTTCAATGCCGGTTTAGAAGGTTCCGTCATTGTCGAGCATTTGAAGAATGAAAAAGATAATAATATTGGTTATGACTTTAACAAGGACGAATACGTGGATATGTTCAAATCCGGCGTTATTGATCCTGCTAAGGTTACCAGAACCGCATTACAAAATGCAGCAAGTATTGCTGGTTTGTTATTAACCACGGAATGTTTAATTACCGATGTCCCAGAAAAAGATAAACCAGCCATGCCAGCTATGCCAGGTGGTGGTGGAATGGGAATGGGCGGGTATTAATCGTATTTTTTCGTAATTATTGTAGGGAACGGTTTTGACCAACGGGGAATCCCCGGTAAGAGGGGAAAAACCGTTCCCTACTTTATTTATTGACAAAATGCACCTATTTTTGGTATAATTGCGCTTCAAATTTTTCATAAGCTTAGCCAAAATAATATATTTAATTTGTATCTCATTGAAAATACGGAGGTTAGGAAATGGCAGAGTGGATTGGGATTAACCGAAGAGCACGAAGATGCTATGGTTTTGATGAAGTAGCCCTGGTTCCTGGTAATGTGACTGTCAATCCCAATGAAGTAGATACGAGTTTTTCACTCGGTAAACATAAATTTCACGTTCCTATCATGGCCGCGTCGATGGACGGTGTGGTGGATGTTAACTTTGCGATTGCCATGGGTAAATTAGGTGGCATTGCCGTTCTAAATCTCGACGGTATTCAAACCCGTTATGATAATCCCGATGTTATTTTAGATCAAATTTCTAAAGCCTCCCCTGAAGAAGCAACCAAGCTTGTTCAAAGTCTTTATGATGGCAAGAAATTTCCTGTTAAAGATGAGTTGATTATTAAACGCATCAAACAAATTAAGAAAGCAAATGTTCCTGCTGTTGTTAGTTGTATTCCTCAAAATACGGAACATTTTTATAAGGTTGCTTTAAAAGCCGGCGCAGATATTTTTATTGTTCAATCCACTGTCGCAACGGTCAGACATATTTCCACTGAATATAAAATTTTAGATATCGAAAATTTTTGCAAAAATGCCAAAATTCCTATAATCGTTGGTAATGTGGTTACCTACGATATGGCCTTAGAGTTGATGGAATCAGGAGCTTCAGCGATTCTCGTTGGCATTGGGCCAGGTGCAGCGTGTACATCTCGTGGAGTTTTAGGTCTTGGTGTTCCGCAAATTACAGCCACAGTTGATTGTGCGGCTGCTCGTGATTATTATTTCAAACGACGTGGCAAGTATATTCCCATCATTACAGATGGTGGCATGCGTATTGGTGGAGAAATTTGTAAGGCTTTTGCTGCTGGTTCAGACGCTGTTTTGGTTGGATCTGCCTTTGCAAAGGCAGAGGAGGCTCCTGGTCGTGGCTTTCATTGGGGGATGGCGACATCTCATGCGAATCTGCCTCGCGGAACAAGAATTAAGGTTGGAGTCAGTGGTACATTAAAAGAAATTTTATTAGGACCTGCTAAGGTGGACGATGGTTCTCAAAATTTAGTCGGTGCTTTAAAAACTTCCATGGGTTCTTTAGGAGCTCGGGATATTAGTGAAATGCATGATGTTGAAATGATTCTTGCCCCATCTATTCAGACGGAAGGAAAAGTCTTCCAAATCGGGCAACGTGTTGGCATGGGAAAATAGGAGATCGTTCATGGCTAAAAAAGCCGTTAAGAAGTCCACAGGGAAAAAACCGATCAATAACGCAGCTCGTTTTAGTGCTAAAAAAACTAAAAAGAAGTCTGTTCATGGGATGATGAAACCCATCAAGCTGCGTTCATCTTCTAAGATTATTCCAATGGAAGTTAAGAAGCAACGAGCCCGTGACATTATTCTTATTTTAGATTTTGGTTCTCAATATACTCAGCTTATTGCTCGTCGTATTCGTGAAAGCAAGGTATTCAGCCAGATCGTCCCATATACCATTACTCTCGAAGAAATTCAAGCCATTGGTCCTAAAGGGATTATTCTTTCCGGCGGTCCTTTAAGTGTTTATGAACCTAAGGCTCCGTTACCATCACTGGATATTTTTAAGGCTGGTGTTCCTGTTCTTGGCATTTGTTACGGGATGCAGGCGATTACCCACCTTTTAGGTGGTAAGGTGGCTAAAGCTAAGGGACGTGAATATGGTAAGGCTGAGCTTTTTATTGATAATAATAAAGATCTCTTTGCCAATCTTTCTAATAATTTAACTTGCTGGATGAGCCATGGTGATGAAATTGCAACGCCACCCCCAGGCTTTGTTCGCATTGCTCATACTTTAAACGCAGGTAACGCTGCTATTGCTAACCGAGCTCGTAAAATTTGGGGTGTTCAATTCCACCCTGAAGTTGTTCATACACATCGTGGTTTACAGGTTTTACAGAATTTCTGTTATACCATTTGTGGATGTCTGCCTCGTTGGACCATGGATCGCTTCATTGATGCTTCTGTTAAGCAAATCAAAGAAACAGTTGGGAACAAGAGAGTTGTATTAGGTTTAAGCGGAGGGGTAGATTCTTCCGTCGTAGCTTTGCTCCTTCATAAAGCGATCGGTAATAAGCTTTATTGTATTTTTGTTGACAATGGCCTCTTGCGCCACAACGAGGTATCTTCTGTCCAGCGTACCTTCAAAGGTAACTTTAAGATGAATTTAATGGTTGTGGATGCTCAAAAACGTTTTATGGAACGTTTAAAGGGGGTTGAAGATCCTGAAGAAAAGCGCAAGGTTATTGGGGATGAATTTGTTCGTGTATTTCAAGATGCATCTAAGAAAATTAAAGGTGCCGAATTTCTAGCTCAAGGAACATTGTATCCTGATGTGATTGAGTCTGTATCTGTTCATGGGGGACCTTCTGCTGTCATTAAGAGTCATCACAACGTCGGAGGTCTTCCTAAAGATATGAAATTTAAGTTGGTTGAGCCTTTACGTGAATTGTTTAAGGATGAGGTTCGTCTAATAGGTAAGGCATTATTGATGCCTGATTCTATTTTAAAAAGACAGCCATTTCCAGGCCCTGGTTTAGCGATTCGCATTTTAGGGGATGTGACTAAGGAGCGTTTAGAGATTTTAAGAGAAGCTGATGAGAGGGTTCTCGACGAAGTCAAAAAGGCGGGGCTTTATAATGAATTATGGCAGGCTTTTGCTGTTTTACTTCCGATTAAAACGGTTGGTGTTATGGGGGATAATCGCACCTATGAAAATGTGATCGCTGTGCGTTGTGTTAACAGTCTTGATGGAATGACAGCGGATTGGGCACCATTACCGCATGATTTATTAGGTAAGATTTCTAACCGCATTATCAATGAGGTCAAAGGGATTAATCGTGTTGTTTACGATATTTCCTCAAAGCCTCCAGCAACGATTGAATGGGAATAGGTTTCATTCGTTAAAATAAGTTTAATACAAAAGCCGCTGATTGATCAGCGGCTTTTGTATTTAGAGTTGGATTAGTTGCATCTTTTTATACCTTTGTTGTATAATGCGTCTCTTTATTAATCCCTTTTGAGTCTTATGTCTTCATCTGATTTTGTTCATCTGCATGTTCACACCCAATATAGTCTTCTCGACGGGGCTTGTCATGTCGACGAATTAGTTCATAAAGCTGCTGATTCTGGAATGAAGGCCTTAGGGATGACCGATCATGGGAACATGTTCGGCGCTATTCATTTCTATCAAACCGCTAAGAAAGCCGGAATCAAACCTATTATAGGTTGTGAAGCTTATATGGCTCCCGGCGGGCGAATGGAAAGAAAATCCGACCAAAGAAATATTGCCCATCTGTTGCTTCTCGCTAAGGATAATGAAGGTTATTCCAATCTAATCAAACTGGTTTCTGCAGGGTATCTGGAAGGTTTTTATTATAAACCCAGGATGGATAAAGAGATTTTATCACGCTATTCTAAAGGGTTGATTTGTACTTCTGCCTGTTTAAAGGGAGAGGTTGCCAATTTTCTTCTTAAAGGAAATTACAACGAAGCTTTAAAGGCGGCCGATGAATTATCTCAAATTTTTGGTAAGGACAATTTCTATATTGAACTCATGGATCATGGGTTAGCTGAGCAGAAGAAGGTGAATGAAGGCCTTGTAAGGATTGCCCGAGAATTAGGGCTTAAGATGGTGGCTACTAATGATGTCCATTATTTGAATCATGAGCATGCCCACGCTCATGAAACCCTTCTTTGTATTCAGACGCAAACGACCCTTAATGATCCGAATCACATGTCTTTTGGAACGGATCAATTTTATTTCAAAACAGCTGCAGAGATGTATTCTAACTTTTCCTGGGCTCCCGAGGCGTTGCTTAATACATTAGAAATTGCAGAGAAAATTGATTTAAAACTAAATTTTGATCACTACCATTTGCCTCGTTATGAAACACCAGGGGGTATGGACGTGTCTGTCTATTTGCGACAATTATGTGAGGAGGGTTTGAGTCGTCGTTATGGGGCCAATCACATTACTGAAGAGTTACGCAAACGTTTGGAGCATGAACTCTTAACGATCGAGAACATGGGCTTTGTGAGCTATTTTCTGATTGTATGGGATTTTATTCTTTATGCCAAGAAACGTGGTGTTCCAGTTGGGCCTGGACGAGGATCAGCAGCAGGAAGCATCGTTAGCTATATTTTAGGAATTACAGATTTAGATCCTATCAAGTATGGATTGCTTTTTGAAAGATTTTTGAATCCTGGTCGTAAAAGCATGCCTGATATTGATATCGATTTTTGTTATGAACGTCGAGGAGAAGTGATCGATTATGTCACTCAGAAATATGGACGAGACAATGTCGCGCAGATTATTACCTTTGGAAGCATGCAAGCCAAAGCTGCTGTGCGCGATGTTGGTCGTGCGATGGCTATGAATTATGCCGATGCCGATAAGATAGCCAAATTAATTCCTAACGAAATTGGTATTAGTCTGGAAGATGCGATTTCCGTTGAGCCTCAGCTCAGAGAACTTATGGAAAGCGATAAGAGCGCCCGGGATCTATTAAATACGGCCAAGGTTTTAGAAGGCTTAAATCGTCACGCATCCATTCATGCCGCTGGCGTTGTCATTTCAGATAAGCCTTTAACCGACCATGTTCCTTTGTTTAAAAGTTCGGATGGTCAGGTAACTACGGCTTATGACATGGATGGAATTTCCAAGATAGGTCTTTTGAAAATGGACTTTCTAGGATTAAGAACCTTGACTGTCATTCAAGACGCTTTGAAGTTAATTAAGAAGCATAAGGGGATTGATATAGACATAGATACCCTACCTTTAGACGATGCCAAGACTTATTCTATGTTGGCCCAGGCCAATGCTTCTGGGGTGTTTCAGTTGGAAAGTGGAGGAATGAGGGATCTTCTTAAAAAGATGAAGCCTTCTGAGTTTGAAGATTTAATTGCTATTTTAGCTCTCTATCGTCCAGGTCCCATGGGTAGCGGGATGCTCGAAGATTTCACCAAGCGAAAGCGGGGAGAGAATAAGGTTACATATCCTCATCCAAAGCTGGAAGAAGCTCTTAAAGGGTCCTACGGAATTATTGTTTATCAGGAACAGGTTATGCAGATTGCTTCTATCTTGGCCGGTTTTAATATGACCATGGCTGATGATTTACGTAAAGCGATGGGAAAGAAAATTCCGGCGGAAATGCAGAAGATGCGTAAATTCTTCGTTGACGGTTGTGCTAAAGAAAGCGCAATTGATGAAGTGGAAGCAAATCGCCTCTTTGATTTGATTGATTATTTTGCCGGGTATGGGTTTAATCGCAGTCACTCGGCGGCTTATGCTTTAATCACCTATCGTACAGCTTATTTAAAAGCCAATTATCCTGTCGAATTTATGAGCGCTCTTTTAACCTCAGAACGTGACAATATTGATAAGGTTGTAGAGTATGTGAAAGAAGCGGAGGCCATTAATATCAAGGTTTTACCTCCAGATATTAATTCTTCTAGGGCAGAATTTTCAGTCATCGACAATCATTCCATTCATTATGGTCTATTGGCTGTTAAGAATATCGGAAGTAGTGCGATTGAATCCTTGGTTAAAGAACGTGAAAAAGATGGAGTTTATAAATCTATCTTTGATTTTTGTCATCGAGTGGATTTACGTTTAAATAATCATAAAGTTTTAGAAAGCCTTATTAAGTCTGGGGCTATGGATAGTTTTAGGGTCAAACGCTCTCAATTAATGGCGGTATTAGATAGAGCTTTAGATGCTGGTTTAAAGGCACAGCGAGAAGCTATAACAGGACAATTTTCTTTTTTTAATATGGACAAGGCTGAAATTAGTTTTGTTGGAAATGAACAATTGCCTGATACCCCAGAATGGCCTCAAGCACAACTCTTAGCTAATGAGAAGTCCTTATTAGGGTTTTATTTAAGTGGCCATCCATTGGATCGTTATCGAGCAGAGGTAGAAGAATTTGCTGATTTTACAACAGCCTCTCTTCAGAATGCTCGAGATGGTCAGGATGTTCGTATGATTGGTTTAATTCAGATGGTTAAATTGACAACAACGAAGAAAACCAATGAACGTATGGCGATTGTTGGCCTGGAAGATAGAGACGGGGCAATGGAGTTGGTTGTTTTTCCTTCGAGTTATCCTAATATGTCTACCTATTTGAAGGAAGGAACAGTTGTTGTTGTTAAAGGGAAGGTTAATTTTAGAGATGGTTTGCCAAAAATGGTTGCTTCGGAGATGGCAGGTATTGAAGAAGTTTATGGACTTATCAAAAGCATTCATGTGAATGTCTCTAAGGCGGGTAAGGCGGGTTTTGAGAAACTCAAAGAAAGATTGAAACGTTTTCCTGGAAAAGTTCCAGTTTATTTGGAGTTAGATACCAAGAATTATAAAAGTGTTCAGATTTTAGTTGGTGAAGATTTGTTTGTGACTCCTTCAGAGGTTTTGATGGAAGAAATAAAAGCCCTAGTCGGTGCTGAGCATTTTCGAGTCACTATTTAAATAAAATTCTATTGCAAAAAAAGAAGTCTTTGGCTATACTATCGGTTCATTTAAATCAGAGCTTTTTCTTAGGGTATGAGGTCTGGATAAAGGAATGCTCTTAACTACATTGAAGTTTTGTCCCAACCTGACTGTGTGTCAACCACCGACGAAACCAATGGTATCCCTCAAAGGGGGAGCCAAAATAAAGGAGAAGTAAAGGTATGGCTATTGAACTAATTAAGAAGTTATTAGAAGCAGGTGTTCATTTTGGACATCAAAGTCGTCGTTGGAATCCTAAAATGAAGAAATTTATTTTTGGAGAACGTGGGGGTATTTATATTATTGATTTGGAAAAAACAGCTGAAAAACTACTCACAGCTTGTGATTATATGCGTGATGTTGCTTCCAAGGGTGGTGTTATTCTTTTTGTGGGAACCAAGAAACAAGCTTCCGATGTTATTCAGGAAGAAGCTAATCGCTGCGAAATGCCTTATGTGAAATATCGTTGGATGGGTGGTCTTTTAACAAATTTAGAAACAGTCAAAAAATCTATCCGTAAATTATCTGATATTGAAAAAATGGAATCTAGCGGTATTACCGGACGGTTAACTAAGAAAGAGAAATCTCTTTTGATGAAAGAAAAAGAACGTCTTTTGCGTGATTTAGGCGGTATCCGTAATATGCCCGTTGTTCCTCAGGCCATTTTTATGGTTGATACTAAAAAAGAAGAAATTGGGGTTGCCGAAGCAAATCGTTTAGGTATTCCTGTTGTTGGTTTAATTGATACTAATTCTGACCCTGATTTAATTCAATATCCTATTCCTGGAAATGATGATGCTGTGAAATCTATTAAATTCATTGCAGGGATGATTACGGACAGTATTATAGAGGGTCGTAAAGAATTCGCACTTGGTAAAAAAGCTCAGGCACAAACAGCTGCTGTTGAAGTTATAGCCGCTTAACAATAAAGGATTTTTTAAATGGCAAATTTAGTTGAAGATATTAGACAATTAAGAGAAGAAACATCCTGTGGTGTTATTGATTGTAAAAAAGCACTGGAAGAAGCCAAAGGAGATTTTAAAACAGCTAAAGATCTTTTAAGAAAACGTGGACTTGAAATGGCTGCTAAGAAATCCGATCGAGTTGCTAAAGAAGGTCGTGTAGAAGCCTATATTCATACAGGTAATAAAATTGGTGTTATTCTTGAAGTGACCTGTGAAACGGACTTTTCAGCTCGCAGTGAAGATTTTATCCAATTTACTAAAAATGTAGCGATGCATATTGCTGCGGTAGCTCCTAAATATTTAAAAAAGGAAGATGTTCCAGCCGATGTTTTAGATAAAGAGTCAGACAAGGATGCTTTTTTAAAATCCAATTGTCTTTTGCTTCAGGCTTATGTCAGAGAACCCAGTAAAACCATTAGTGATTTATTAAATGAATTGATTGCTAAAATTGGTGAAAATACTCAGATTAGTCGATTCTCTCGTTTTAAAATTGGAGAATAATGGATAAGAAGCCGATCTATAAAAGAGTTCTCTTAAAGATAAGCGGAGAAGCCCTTTTGGGCCGTTTGTCTCACGGTATTGATGCAGAAATGTGCGCATCTTTGGCTGAAGAAATTAAAGAAGTTCATCAGGCCGGCGTTGAAATGGCCTTGGTTGTCGGTGGAGGAAATATTTTCCGTGGTCAGGTTGAAAGTAAACGTTTTGGATTAGACCGTGCTGTGGCCGATTATATGGGTATGTTAGCTACAGTTATGAATGGGTTAGCTTTACAAAATGCCCTTGAGCAAGTAGGAGTTCCCACGAGAGTTATGACGGCAATTCAGGTTCAAGCGGTAGCTGAACCATATATTCTAAGACGAGCTGTTCGTCACTTAGAAAAGGGTCGAGTTATTATATTTGTCGCTGGAACAGGCAATCCTTATTTTACGACAGATACAGCGGCTTCATTGCGTGCCACTGAAATTAATTGTGATGTGATTATGAAGGCGACCAAGGTGGATGGAGTTTATTCCGCTGATCCGCTTAAAGATAAAAAAGCTAAGAAGTTTAATGAGCTTAAATTTATTGATGTGTTGAAAAAGAATTTGAAAGTAATGGATGCAACAGCGATAAGCATGTGTATGGAGAATAATTTACCCATTATTGTTTTTAGTTTATTGCAAAAAGGTAATATTAAAAAAGCCATTTATGGCGAGAAAATTGGAACACTTGTTAGTTAAAGAGTAATAATTACATACAGGATGATTAATCAATCTTGTATAAAGGGGGCTACGATGACCGCCAAAGAAATTCTTAAAGATACTGAAAGTAAGATGAAAAAATGCATGGAGACAACTCTTCGTGAATTTGGTGAAGTGCGTACAGGTCGTGCTCAACCTTCATTGATTGAAGATATGCATATTGATTATTATGGGACATCTACCCCCATTAAACAAATTGCTGCTGTTTCTTCACCAGATCCTCGTATGATTTTAATTCAACCTTGGGATGCTTTAGCTATTGTTGAAATTGAAAAAGCAATTTCAAATTCTAAATTAGGGATTACTCCATCTAATGACGGAAAAACAATGCGTTTAAGTTTCCCTCCGTTGTCTGCTGAACGAAGAGAAGAATTTATTAAAGTTGTTAAAGATATGGCTGAGCGTGGGAGAGTTACTTTACGAACAATCCGTCGAGATGCAAATGAAAAAGTTAAGAAGGTTCAAAGCGAAGGTCATATGAGTGAGGATGATAAGTTTAAGTCTGAAGAAGAAGTTCAGAAGATGACGGATCGTTTTATTAAAGAAATTGATTCTTTAGTTGAAAGAAAAAGTAAAGAACTTAGAGAAGTTTAAGTTTTGTGACCCACTAGCTCATCTGGTAGAGCACTACACTTTTAATGTAGTTGTGCCGCGTTCGAGTCGCGGGTGGGTCACCAGTATTAGAAATTTGGGTGTGTAAGCCCCAATATATAGGGGCGGATGGCGGAATTGGTAGACGCGCTTGCCTTAGGAGCATGTGGGGAAACCCGTGGAGGTTCAAGTCCTCTTCCGCCCATAAATATAAAGTTTTAATGTTCTTTTAATAGTTTTTATGCGGCGGTAATTCAGTTGGTAGAATGCCACCTTGCCAAGGTGGATGCCACCGGTTCGAACCCGGTCCGCCGCTTTTAAATTTCTCTCAGTTGTTATGCAAAAGTATTCTGGAGGCTTTATGAAAATTACAGAGTTTTTAGCAAAAGATGCGTTGACTAATGATTTGCAAGCAACAACTAAGGTTGAAGTTATTCAGGAGTTAGTTGAAATCCTCATTGAATCCAAATCCATCGAGAAGAAATATAAAAATAAGATTGTGGAGACTCTTTTAGCACGTGAAGCGTTGGGTTCAACCGCTATTGGTCAGGGGATAGCGATTCCGCATGGAAAATCTGATAGTACGGATAAATTAGTCGCAGCATTAGGAATTAGTAAGAAGGGGGTCAATTTTGATTCTCTTGATGGTGAACCTGCTCATATATTCTTCTTACTCGTGGCTCCTGCTGATTCAGCTGGCCCACATTTAAAAGCTCTTGCCAGAGTTTCTCGTCTATTGAAAGATAAGTTTTTTCGCGATTGTCTTAAGAATACTAAGACTCCCAAGGATATGTTGGAATTGATTTCGCGTGAAGATGTTCGTGTTGGTTAAAACCCTTCCATAAAGAAGTTAATAAAGGTTATGTCTAGTAATCTTTCAAAATGGCTTTATCCAGGCATCAAAGTTAAGCGTTGGGTACTAACATCTTTGTTTGGTGTTCTTGTTGTTAGTATTGGTGCTATTTTTATCGTTTCTACCTATCCGTTTGTCCGTACTTTTGCAACTATAATTATTCTTTGTGGGATTGTTTTTATCATCTTAGGTATGGGAAAGATGATTGTATCTCTTTTGACTTTGTTTTTACCTGAGAGAGAAAGAGATATTGTTAATATTTTATATCAGCGTCGATACTTAGAGCGTGGCCCCAAGATTGTGGCTATTGGTGGGGGGCACGGCTTATCTCATTTGTTGTTAGGACTTAAAGAATATACAGCAAATTTAACAGCGATTGTTACCGTGGCTGACAGTGGAGGATCTTCGGGGCGTTTACGTGAAGAATTTAATATTGTCGCTCCAGGAGATATTCGTAACTGTTTAGTAGCCTTAGCGGATGCGCCGGCTTTGATGGGGGAGCTGTTTCAGTACCGTTTTGCTGAGAATTCTCAATTGCAAGGTCATAATTTCGGGAATTTATTTTTAACAGCCATGGTTCAGATTACTAAAGGAGATTTTAAGAAGGCTGTTGAAGAAAGTAGTAAGGTTTTAGCTATCCGCGGAAGAGTCATTCCCTCTACAGTTCATAATATTCATTTAATTGCCGAATATATTGATGGAACAAAAACCGAAGGTGAGGCAAAAATACCTAAAACCAATATCCCTATTAAACGTCTATCTTTAAGTAATGAGAATGCTGAGGCCACCCCGGAGGCTTTAACAGCCATAGCAGAAGCAGATATTGTCGTTTTAGGTCCAGGCAGTCTTTACACAAGCATCATTCCAAATTTAATTATTAATGAAGTCTCTGAAGCCATTGCTCGTTCAAGCGCGTATAAGATTTATGTTTGCAATGTCATGACTCAGCCGGGTGAGACAGACGGTTTTTCTGCTTGCGATCATGTGCGGGTTCTTACAGAACATGCAAATCCGGATGTTGTAAGTGCTTGTATTATCAACGATGCTCCTATACCTGAATCAGTATTAAAACGTTACCAAACACAGAGGTCTTATCCTGTTACTCCTGATGTCGATAAGATTAAAGCTATGGGCTATAAGGTTGTAGCAACCGACCTATTAGATGTTAAAGATTATATCCGTCATGACTCTAAGAAATTAACGCAAACTCTTATTAAATTAATTGAAACTAAAAGGGTCATTAAACGGTAACCCAATATTATTATGAATCGTTTAGAGAAAAATGTTATCGTTCTTAATAAAAAAGGTCTCCATGCTAGACCAGCAGCCACCTTTGTTCAATTGGTAGACAAACTTAATGTCGCTGTAACCATTGAGAGGGATCAGGAAAGGATTAATGGAAAGTCTATCATGGGTCTTTTAACCTTGGGCGCTCAATGTGGAACCTCTTTAAAAATAATTGTCGAGGGAGAAGAATCTCAAAGTGCTATGCAACAATTGGAAGATTTCTTTAGCAAGCAAGAGGAAGACTATAAATCATGAATGAGATTATTCTGAAAGGTGTTCCAGCGGCTAAAGGTATTTCTTATGGACCTGCTTTTATTCTTGATAAAGTAGAATTTATTGTACCTAAGAGTGCCATTTTGGATCATGAAGTCAATTCGGAAATTGCTCGCTTTGAAGAGGCCATTAATAAAGCTCGCCAAGAAATTAATTCTTTAAAAGAAAAGATTACCCGTGAAATAGGTTTAAATAAAGCCCAAATATTTGATTCGCATCTTTTAATTTTAGAAGACCCTTCTCTTTATGAGCAAGTTTGTGAGGGAATCAGGAAAGATCTAAATACAGCAGAATATGTATTTTCCATGATTGTTAAGAAGTATGTGGATGCTTTTAATAAAATTTCTGATGAATATCTCAGAGAAAGGGCCGCTGATGTTAATGACGCTGCTAAAAGAGTTTTTAAGCATTTGGTTGATGAAAGTAAATTGCATGATTTAGATAATCTGCAAGATAATTTGATTATCGTAGCTCATGATTTGTCACCATCGGATACCGTTAGTCTTTATAACAAGAAAATCATCGCCTTTGTAACAGATATCGGCGGACGAACATCCCATACGGCGATTATTGCTAAATCTTTAGGAGTACCCGCTGTTGTTGGGTTAAAAGATGCCACATTAAGGATTACTAATGGAGACTTTTTGATTGTTGATGGACAAAAAGGTCTTTTAATTATTAATCCAACCTCTGTAACAAAAGATTTATATGTTAAAGAACAGAGTCAAATTCATGCTTCATTAGAAAAGCTGGATGATTTAAAAAATCTTCCTGCTCAAACAACAGATGGCAAGAAAATATCTTTATTAGCCAATTTGGAATTATCGAATGAAATTCCAACGGTTAAGAAATTTGGTGCTGAAGGGGTGGGGCTTTATCGCACAGAGTTCTTATATATGAACCGTTTGGATTTACCGACGGAAGAAGAGCAGTATGAGGCGTATAAACAGGTTGCAGAAGCGATACGACCCCAAGGTGTGACGATTCGTACTTTGGATATTGGTGGAGATAAATTTATATCTAGTGTTCAGATTCCAAAAGAGATGACCCCATTTCTATGTTCTCGAGCAATTCGGTTTTGTTTAGAGAGACCGGATATATTTAAAACTCAACTCAGGGCTATTTTACGTGCGTCTGTTCATGGACGAGTTCAAATGATGTACCCTATGATTTCAGGAATTGGGGAATTAAGACAGGCTAATAATATTTTAGATGAGGTTAAACGTAGTTTAACAATTCAGAAAATTTCTTTTGATCCCTCTTTTAAGGTGGGGGTTATGATTGAGGTTCCCTCAGCTGTTATGACCGCAGACATTTTAGCCAAAGAAGCGGATTTCTTTAGTATTGGAACTAATGATTTGATTCAATACACATTAGCCGTTGATCGTGTCAATGAAAAGACAGCTCATCTTTATGAGCCTTCTCATCCGGCGGTTCTTCGTATGATTCAAAGAACAGTTGATGCAGCGCATAATGAAGAAATTAGTGTCAGCCTTTGCGGTGAAATGGCTTCAGATCCTGTGATGGCTTTTATACTCATTGGGTTGGGGATTGACCAGTTAAGCATGTCTGCCTCAAGTATTTTGACGATTAAGAAAATGATTCGCTCTGTACGTCTTAGTGATGTTCAGCGTGTATCTAAAGAAGTTATGAGTATGACGACGGGGCAAGAGGTGGAAGAATTTGTTTCGTCACAAATGAGAAAGTTGGGGGTTCTATGAAGGCTTTAATCTTAGCTGCAGGTTATGGAACACGTTTAGCATCGGTCATTAAGGATACGCCAAAGCCGTTAATTCCTGTTAATTCAAAACCTTTGATTGATCATATTCTTTTAATGTTAAAGGGATTGCCCAATTTAACAGAGGTTGTTGTTGTGACTAATAATAAGTTTCATAGGAATTTTGAAGAATGGGCTATCGGCCATAAGAATATTAAAATCCGTGTTGTTAATGACGGAACAAATACACCGGAAGAACGTCTTGGTTCTGTGGGCGATATCAATTATGTCTGGCAAAAGGAATTGGCGTTGGATGATTGGCTTGTTATTGGAGGGGATAACTTATTTGATCAGAACCTGAAGGATTTTATGAATTTTGCACTTAAAATGGAAACAGCAACGACCATTGGTGTTTTTGATATTCATGATAAGCAGGCGGCTACTAAGTTTGGTGTGATTGCTGTTGATCAAAATCATAAGGTCATTTCCTTTGAGGAAAAGCCATCTGCTCCTAAATCAAGTTTAATTACCATGTGTTTATATTATTTTCCTCAGATGACATTAGCTTATTTGAATGAATATTTAAGTGAATCTAAAGCGTTGGATGCCGCCGGAAGCTATATCAAGTGGCTCTCGGAAAAGAAAAATGTTTATGGTTTTCAATTTAGTGGCAAATGGTATGATATCGGCAGTCTTGAATCTCTTTATGAGGCTCAAGAGCATTTCAAATAACTCTTCTACTTATTGAGAAAGGTGGTCAGTGTGCAAGGACGTTATTTATTTACATCAGAATCAGTTGGTAACGGACATCCGGATAAGGTTTGCGATCAGATCTCCGATGCTGTCTTGGATGCTGTTTTAAGAGAAGATCCTAAGGGGCGTGTGGCTTGCGAAACCTTTTGTTCTATGGGTTTGGTCATTGTGGGTGGTGAAATTACAACAACAACCTATGTGGATGTTCACCAATTAGTCCGTAAGGTTTTATTAGATATTGGGTACAATCATCCTAAATATGGTTTTGATGCCAATACGTGTTCTATTTTAAATGCCATCAATAAGCAATCTCCTGACATCTCTCAAGGGGTTGATACCGGAGGCGCTGGTGATCAGGGGATTATGTTTGGTTATGCCTGTGATGAAACACCTGAATTAATGCCTTTGGCAATTACACTGTCTCACCGTCTGGTTCAGCGTGTTGAAGAACTTCGTAAGAAAGCTGTTGGTATTGGGAAATACTTAGGACCTGATTGTAAATCACAGGTTACGATTGAATATGATGGGGATAAGCCAGTACGTATTGACGCTGTTGTTTTAGCTTGTCAGCATACGGAAGATATCTTGGATAAAACAGGTAAGAAGATTACTGAAAAGTCTAAGAAACAGATTATCGATGAAATTGCGAAACCTATCGTCGGTAAGATGATTGATAGTAAAACCAAGTTTTATGTCAATGAAACAGGTAAATTCGTTGTTGGTGGACCTCAGTCGGATACCGGGGTGACGGGACGTAAGATTATTGTTGATACCTACGGCGGCGTTGTTCCTCATGGTGGTGGCGCTTTCTCTGGAAAAGATCCAACGAAGGTGGATCGTTCAGCAGCGTACATGGGACGTTATGTGACCAAGAATATTGTTGCTGCTGGTTTAGCAAAGAAATGCTTGTTACAACTAGGTTACGCCATTGGCTTTCCACAGCCTGTTTCCGTAATGATTGACACCTTTGGTACAGGGAAGGTCAGCGAACAGCGTTTAGTGGAATTGGTTCGCAAGCATTTTGATTTATCTCCTCAAGGGATTATCAAAACATTAGACCTACGTAAACCTGTCTATTTAAAAACAGCTTCTTATGGTCACTTTGGTCGTCCAGGTTTTGCTTGGGAAAAGACAGACAAAGCTCAGATCTTAAAGAAGGAAGCGTAATAACCGTTTTAAATTCATCCTTATTGGCTACTCGGTTAAATGCCGAGTAGCCTTTAATATTCAACTACAACCTAAGTATTAATTCACGAGGTATACATATGGCCACCGCAACAGCTCTAAAAAACCCAAAGAAAAATATAGGCAAGCAAGCCACATCAGCAGCAGATTATAAGATCAGAGATATTTCTTTAGCCGAATGGGGACGTAAGGAAATTACGATTGCTCAAACAGAAATGCCGGGGTTAATGTCACTTCGTCGTGAATTTGGTTCTAAAAAACCTTTAAAGGGCGCTCGTATTGCGGGTTGTATTCACATGACGATTGAGACAGCCGTTTTAATTGAAACCCTGGTCCATTTAGGAGCTCAGGTTCGTTGGTCCTCATGTAATATCTTTTCAACGCAGGATCATGCTGCTGCGGCCATTGCTGCTGTTGGCATTCCTGTTTTTGCCTGGAAAGGTGAGACGTTGGCTGAGGCGGATTGGTGTATCGAACAGACGATTGTCTGGCCAGATGGTAAAGGGCCTAATATGCTTTTGGATGACGGTGGCGATTTAACCGTCATGGTTCATGAGAAATTTCCTCAATTAATCAAGGATATTCGTGGGCTTTCTGAGGAGACAACGACAGGTGTTCATCGTCTTTATGAAATGGTTCAAAACGGCAAACTTAAGATGCCTGCCATTAATATTAATGATTCTGTCACAAAATCTAAGTTTGATAATCTGTACGGTTGCCGTGAGTCCTTGATTGATGGGATTAAGCGCGCCACGGATCGTATGATTGCCGGTAAGGTTTGTGTTGTCGCTGGTTACGGAGATGTGGGGAAGGGATGCGTTCAATCTTTCAAAGGGTTAGGTGGTCGTGTCATCGTCACAGAAATTGATCCTATCTGTGCCTTACAGGCTTCCATGGAGGGTTATCAGGTTATGCCGATGGATGAAGCGGCTAAGATTGGTGATATTTTTGTTACAGCTACAGGATGTATTGATGTCATTACCGGGAAGCATTTGGATTCGATGAAGAGTGGCGCTATTGTCTGTAATATTGGACATTTTGATTCTGAAATCAATGTGGCTCATTTGAATAATACTAAGGGCATCAAGCGCATTCAGATTAAGCCTCAGGTCGATGAATATAACTATGCTAATGGTAAGAAAATTATTATTTTAGCAGAAGGTCGTCTGGTGAACCTCGGATGCGCGATGGGACATCCATCCTTCGTTATGAGCAACTCATTTACCAATCAAGTGTTAGCTCAGATGGAATTGTGGCAAAATAGTTCCAAATATGAAAACAAGGTTTACACCTTGCCTAAGCATCTTGATGAGAAGGTGGCTCGTCTTCATTTGGAAAAAGTTGGCGCCCGTCTGGATACCTTAAATTCCGCTCAGGCTAAATATTTAGGCGTTAAATCAGAAGGCCCCTATAAGCCAGACCATTACCGTTATTAATCAGTAAATTAACCGGAGGGAGCATATGAATATTCTTTTATATATTCTTTGTGCGTTGATTCTCGGGATTTCTAACCTTTCTTTTGCAGACTCTGTTTTAAAGAGTGATCTTGGTGATCAAAAGTCTGTTGAAGTTACTGTCTATAATAGTAATATTGGTTTAGTCAAAGATACCCGCACTATTGTTCTTCCTCAGGGAAAAGGTGAATTACACTTTATGGATGTGGCTGCTTCAGTTATGCCGGAAACTGTCCATATCAAGCCTTTAGACCCTTTGAACTCTGTCTCTATTCTTGAACAGAATTATGAATATGATCTGATTAATGAAACAAAATTGTTAGATAAGTATATCGGCAAAAAGATCAAACTGCTCAAAGAAAATCCTTACAATAATCAGAAGGAGACCGTCGAAGCTATTCTTTTAAGTAATAATAGCGGACAGGTCTATCAGGTAGGTAACGAGATTTATTTGGGGTTTGATGGGCAAAAGATTCTTCCACAAATGCCTGAGAATCTCGTTGCTCAACCAACCCTGACATGGCTATATAATTCTCCGACAGCAGGAAAGAAACCGGTGGAGGTTTCTTATTTAACGAATGGTTTAAATTGGAAAGCGGCTTATGTTCTTGTTGTTGATGAGTCTGATACCAAGGGGGGTCTATCGGGTTGGGTAAGTCTTTCGAACAACAGTGGAGCGACCTATAATAATGCCAAACTTAAATTGGTAGCCGGTCAAGTCAATCGCGCTCAAGATCTCATGGCGGTTGGACGAGTGTATGCGGCTAAGGCAATAAAGATGGAGCAAGATTCGGGATCCGCTTTTACTGAGAAATCTTTTTTCGAATATCATATTTATGATTTAGCCCGTCTGACAACTATTAAAGATAATGAGAACAAACAGGTTTCTTTACTGGAAGCAAATGATTTAAAGGTTCAGAAAGAATTTATTGTCGGTAACAGCCCATTAAGTTATTTCTTCCAGATCTATAGAACAAATGATTATAAGGTTCCGGTTAATGTTTTTATCAATTTTAAGAATTCCAAGGAAAATAATCTTGGGATGCCTCTACCTGCGGGAACAATCCGGCTTTATAAATCAGATAGTGATAAGAGTTTGCAATTTATCGGAGAAGATAATATTTCTCATACTCCTAAGGATGAAAATGTTCGTCTAAAAATTGGAGAGGCTTTTGATGTAGTGGCTGAACGTAAACAAACGGATTATAAGCTAATAGCCAATAATCTTCACCAATCTTCGTGGGAAGTAACTCTGAGGAATCATAAAAAGGAAGATATTATTGTTTCTGTTTTAGAAAATATGGAATCTTACGGTCAGTGGGATATTGTGACTTCATCTCATGGTTATCAAAAACAAGATGTTTCTTCTGTTAAATTTAACGTGCCTGTACCCAAGGATGGGGAAGTAAAGTTAACGTATACTGTTCAAATACGAACAGCTTATTAAAATGAAAAGAGATTAGATATGGCTGAGAAAATTAAAAAGATTGGTATTTTAACGTCAGGTGGTGATGGTCCGGGAATGAATGCGGCGATTCGTTCGGTAGTGCGATATTCGCTTCACTATGGTATTGAAGTCTCTGGAATCATGCGCGGTTATCAGGGATTATTAGAAGAAGATATTATCCCTATGGGACATCGATCTGTTTCTAATATCATCAATCGTGGAGGTACCATTTTAAAAACAGCTCGTTCTAAAGAATTTGGGACAGATGAGGGAAAGGCAAAAGCGGCCGCTATTATTCATAAACACAATATTGATGCCCTGATCGTGATTGGTGGCGATGGTTCCTATCAAGGCTCTACTAGACTGTATGAGAAGTTTGGTATTCCAACCATTGGCCTTCCAGGGACGATTGATAACGATTTAAACGGTACAGATCAGACGATAGGTTGTTCGACGGCTATCAATACTGCTCTGGAATCCATTGATAAAATTCGTGACACCGCTCAAAGTATGGAACGAGTGTTTGTGATCGAGGTGATGGGAAATAAAAGCGGATACATTGCTATGGAAGTTGCCTTAGCAGCAGGCGCTGAAGACGTTATTATTCCTGAAAGACAGTTTAACTATGAAGCAATGCATCAGGAAATTCTGGATGGTAATAAACGTGGAAAGATTAGTTATATTATTATCGTCGCTGAGGGGGCTGCGATGGCTCCTATCGTCGCTGAGAATATTACGCGTTATACAGGTGTTGAGACCCGCTATGTTGTTTTAGGGCATGTGCAGCGTGGAGGAACGCCTAGCGGACAGGATCGTATTCTTTCCACCCGTTTGGGAGCTGCTGCTGTGGATCTGATATTAAATGGATATTTTGGAAAAGCCGTTGGTGTTTTAGAAGATGAAATTAATGTGATCGATTTAAAAGATGCCTCCCGCCGTATCCATGCCGATATGGATCGCCGTTATGAGCTTCTTAAAATCCTTACCTGAAAGATTTCTTCAGTTTGTTATATATTCCCGCATGAGACGGGTCTGCTTGGATCGCTTTTTCACAAATTTCAATTGCTTTTTGATTCTGCCCTAGATTTATAAACGTTGAAATTAACCCTTCATAGGCTTCCGGTAACCTAGAGTTGATATTTATAGCGTCATTATAGAATGGAATGGCTTCATTATTTTTTCCAGAGCTTTTGAGGAGAAACCCAATATTGTTATAGGCGTTGGCATTGGTAGGATCAAGTCGTACAGTTTGCTTAAATGCTTCAATAGCTTCTTTAGTTTTTCCGATGGCGGCATAAGTATTCCCGAGGTTGAAATAAAGAATAGTGTTGGTGGGATCAATTTTAATAGCCTCTTTGATGTATTCAATAGCTTCTTCAGTCCTTCCCATGTCCCTGTAAACCATTGCAAGATTATTATAGGCAGATAAATCTGGTTTAATTTTGAGTGCTTTCTGAAACGTGCCGATAGCTTCATCCGGTTTTCCTACCTTGCTATAAGCGTTTCCAAGATTGCTATAGGCACCAACAAAAAGAGGGTCTATGTCGATGGCTATCTTATAAGAATTAATTGCTTCCACATTCATTCCGTGATCACTATAAACAACCCCAAGATTGTTGTAAGCCTCAGCATACCGAGGAGATATTTTGATGGCTTTTTTATAAAGCTCAATGGCTTCTTCATAGCGACCAGACATACTATATATTCTAGCTAAATTATTATAGATTCTTGAGCTGAAGGGAGAGTACTTGAGTGTTCGTTCATAAAAGCTGATAGGGTCTTTCCAGTAAGTATTCTGTTTTATCGTTAAAAAAGAATAAAAAGACAACAATCCTACGCACAGAATAATGCTTAGGGTTTTAAACTTGTTATTTCTAAATAGTAAAACTAAGTAGTTGGATAGGATTAGAAATATTCCCAAGGAGGGGAGATAAAGCCAGTGTTCGTTCATATAGGCGTTGATACGGTAAAGGTTTGATTGAGGGAATAAGCATACAAAAAACCATAAGATGGAAAAGGTAACCAGTTTATTTATATTTCTTGATTTAAAAGCGCAGATGGCTGCTAAAACAATTATCAACAGGCCTATCAGCGCTTTGGGATTGCTGAATTTAAAAAGCATATCTCCATATTCCATATGAAGATCAAAGGGAAGAATCAGGAGTCTGGTGTAATTGGTAATAGCCACAAAGAAGCCAGGGATTCTTTCGAAGAAGGTTGAATCAAGTTGTTCCTGAGGAGTTGGAAAGTTTAAGACAGTGAGTCTAAGAGTAATGTAGATAGCGCTTATTGTCAGTAAAGGTATAAATTTTTGAAACTTAAACCCTTTAAATATGAAATGGTAGAGGAGAATTAAGAAGGGAAGTATCAGTGCGTTTTCTTTGGAGACTAGAGCCAGGATGAAGCTTGTTGAGACAAGAATAGTATTGATGATTTCTGATCGATAGCGTTTGATATAAAAGATAAAGCACAGGAGTGAAAACAAAGCGCTTAAAGAATCGGCTCGACCTGAAATGTAGGAGACGGCTTCAGTATGTATGGGGTGGACGACAAAGAATAAAGCTGTGATTAGAGATAGAATGTTGTTAGAAAAAAGAAGATTGATTAGTAAATAAAGGCATATGGCTGTGAGGATGTGAAGAGTGATGTTGGTCAGGTGATAACCTCTGACGTCGGATTTCCATAGAGAATAATCCATCTTAAGAGTCAGTATCTGAAGGGGGCGATAAAAATGATAATTCCTTCCTGATCCGGCGCCTAAATTTTCTACAAAAATATGGGGTAGGTTATTCCATGTTCGTATTTCTTTATTATCCTGAACCTGTATTTCATCATCCCATACAAATTGACCGTTGATGGAATTAGAGTAAACACAAGCTGCTGAGATGATGATGAGGAAAAGAGAAAGGAGAATGGCTCCTTTTTTGATGGTACTTTTTATTTCGATGGGTCTTGGGGTGGGTTGTTCTTGATGTTTGAGAAGTTTCTTTGTATTTCGTTTTTTAGCCAAAACATTTCTCCTATTGGTCTATTTTTTAATATCACATTCATTCTCCGACCTGAGCCGGAGAATGAATGGATTTTAAAATAGGAGGATTTCTTTTATCTGCGTCGACGTGGTCCGCTGCTAAAGCTGCTGCGTTCCTGACTTGGACGTCCAGTTGGTTTTCCACCACTACCGGGACGACCTGTTGAGGGGCGTCCGCCTCCGGAACGAGCGGAAGAAGATGGTCTGCCGCTGCTACTTGATGAAGGTCTTCCTGAAGAAGAGGGGCGTCCGGAAGATGAACCATAAGGTCTTCTTTGGCTACTGCCACCTGGTCGACGTCCTTTAGATGCTCCACCTCTGCCAGCCATAAAATATTCTTTAGGCATATCAGGATGCTCTTGAATAAGAACCTTGGTTTTAATTGTTTTCTCGATAGCTTTAAGCGTTTCTTCCTGATCAGGGCAGGCAAATGAGACGGCAAACCCTTTGCTTCCAGCACGACCGGTACGACCAATGCGATGAACGTAATTATCGGCATCATCAGGCAGATCGTAATTAACGACCAGGGCGATGTCTTTAACGTCAATACCACGAGCAGCAATTTCTGTAGCCACTAAAATACGGGTTTGATTCTTTTTGAACGATTCCAAAGCGGCTTGACGCTGAGATTGATTTTTGTCTGAGTGAATTTCTGCTGTTTTGTAATTCTTTAATCTCAGATTTTTTGTTAATTTAGCGGCTCCGAGTTTTGTTCTTGTAAAAATAAGAGCGCTGCCTTTGTGTTGTTGAAGTAATTTTTCTAATAGTTGAAATTTATTAATTTGGCTGACAATGTACAAAGATTGATCAATGTTTTTAGCAGCTGTCGAAGAAACAGCAACTTCAATACGCGTTGGATGACTCATATACTGATGGGCTATTTTAGCAATCGCATCAGGCATTGTTGCTGAAAACAACAAGGTTTGACGTTGCTTGGCAACGTACTTAAGAATTGTCTCAACTTGAGGCATAAAACCCATATCCAGCATACGATCAGCTTCATCTAGGACAACAATAACGGTGTCATCTAAGCGTGTTGTTTGTTGGCGTAAATGATCCTGCATACGTCCAGGTGTTGCAATAATGACGCGAACATTGGAATGGTGTAATTCGCGAACTTGTTTTCTCATGTCTTCGCCGCCAATCAGACAGGTGCAGTGAATACCCAGTGGTCCGGCGACTTTCTTTAAGGCGTCATGAATTTGGACGGCTAATTCACGTGTAGGGGCTAATATCAGACCGCGACCTTGGGTAGCGGCTAAACGGGCCAGCATAGGGACGCCAAAGGCGAGAGTTTTACCTGTTCCTGTTTGGGCGATACCTACAATATCTTTGCCTTCCATAGCTGTAGGAATGGTTTTAGCTTGAATAAAGGATGGGTGTTTAAATCCTAAACCGTCTAAAATACCAACAATCTTGGCAGGGATGTGCATATCGTGAAACGTTATTTTAAGATCTTGAAAAGTTGATTCCATAATAGTTTAATTCTTTCTTTTTATATACTCGTAGTTTACATAACATATATTATATGAAGTTGTAGATAGGATTTGTGATGGCTTTGAAACCCTATTGTTGGCTCCATTTCAATTGAAAATACTTAACGGTCCTGCGTAAACCCTCTTCAAAGCCTATCAAGGGTTTATAGTTAATGGTGTTGCTTACTTTAGATATATCAGCGCTTGACTTAAAAATATCACCTGATCGAATGGGTAGGAATTTGGGCTGGATATTCTTACCTAATATGTGATTCAAAGTTGTTGCTAAATCTAAAACGGTTCTTTCACTTCCGGTAGCAACATTAAAGACTTCATGTTTTAGCCCTGGTGTTGTTGCGGATAGTATATTAGCAGAAATAACGTTATCAATGTAAGTAAAGTCTCTGCACTGCAATCCGTTGCCAAATATGGGCGGTTCTTGATTATTGGTGATACAGTGAATAAATTTGGGGACAACAACCGCATATTCATCGGCTAAGGATTGTTTTGGGCCAAAAACGTTAAAATAACGTAAGCAAACAGTTTCGACGCCAAAGTGTTCAGAGAATATACGACAATAATACTCCCCTGCTAATTTCGTTAATGCATAAGGAGACATTAAAAGAGGTTTATCATTTTCTTTTTCAGGAAAATTGATTGCATCACCATAAATAGAGCTTGAAGATGCAAGAACGAATCTTTTTATTTTATGCAAAGACGAAGCTTGAAGCATATTGAGAACACCATCTATATTAACCCGATGGTAGGCCAATGGATCTTGGAAGGATTTAGGAACAGATAATAATGCCGCTTGATGCAGAACGTAGTCCATGCCTTGGCAAGCTTTATTGCAATCTTCGGGGTTTGTGATATCTCCACGAATAAGTTCAAATTTATCTTTCCCAAGATTTTTAGTAAAATCTAAATTTTCTTCCTTACCAGAAGAGAAATTATCCAGAATCCTAACAAAATGCCCCTCTTGGATGAGGCGTTCAGCGATATTGGATCCAATAAATCCAGCTCCACCTGTAATGAGAAATCGACTCATTGTAAATCCTTATCACGTTGATAGTCATCTTGAATACGAATAATATCTTCTTCTGTTAGATGGATACCCGTCGCTACTTCAATAAAAACCAAGGGTTCATTTCCAGTATTCCCAATACGATGAATAGCTCCTAATGGAACATCCACGACACTTCCCGGCTCTACTGAAATCTGCTTATTGTCTACAATGGCTAAACCATAGCCATGAACAAAGACCCATTTTTCTGAACGATGCTGATGTTTTTGCAGGCTCAGACGACAATGAGGTTTTACTTCAACACGTTTGACCCATACACCATTTTCTTGGTAAAACTTTTCATAATTTCCCCAAGGACGGATAGATTTTTCTAAAGTCATGATTTTTATTTCTTGTTAGGTTTGTAAGATTGAAAGAATCCAATGATGTGGTCTTTTAAAGTGTTTAAATCTTTTTGCGTGTGTTTGCTGCTTATAAAAAAGGCTTCCAAATCAGCTGGTGGCCAATAGATTCCGTTATTCAGTAAATGATGAAAAAGCTTGGGATAAATTTCATGGGATGAAGCGACTTGGGCACTGGAATAATCAATGACAATTTCTTTACGAAAACGCAGGCTCATCATACTTTTGTACGTCGATAAATGGGCCGGAATATTGTATTCTTTGAAATACTCATTCGTTTCCTGGGCAAATTTAGCAGACACTTGATTGATTTGTTTATACACACTTGCATTGAGATTCTTAAGGGTGGCTAATCCGGCAGCCATAACAACAGGATTACCGGCAAAGGTTCCTGCCTGATAAACATCCCCCAAGGGTGCCAAACATTGCATAATGTCTCGTCGACCGCCGTAGGCTCCAATAGGAAATCCTCCTCCGATAATTTTACCTAAACAGGTTAAATCCGGTTGAATTCCCCAGTCGCTCTGACTACAGGAAATATTGGTTCTAAATCCCGTCATGACTTCATCAAAGATTAGAACAATACCGTATCTTCGGGTTAAATCTCTGATCGTTCTTAAGAATTCAATTTTAGGTAAGACGACACCCATGTTGCCACAAACAGGTTCAAGGATAACGCAGGCCAGATCTTTGCGATGACGATCAATAGCGGTGATTAACTCTTGAATATCGTTATAGGGAATGCTTAATGTGTTTTGAACATGGCCCGGTGGAACACCTTTGCTGCTGGATGATGCTAAGAAAGTAACACCGCTGCCCGCTGAAGTTAAAAGATCATCACAATGGCCATGATAACATCCGTCGAATTTTAGAACCTTGTTACGGTTTGTAAACCCTCGGGCTAATCGAATGGCACTCATGACGGCTTCTGTTCCGGAATTGACAAAACGAATCAGATCAATGGATGGAACATGTTTGGTGATGGTTTCAGCTAAATCAATTTCCAGCTTAGTGGTCGTGCCATAGCTGGTACCATTTTTAAGCGTTTTATTGACGGCAGCCATGACTTCTTTATGGGCATGCCCTAGTATTAAAGCTCCCCAGGATAAGCAATAATCCGTATAGGCGTTGCCATCAATATCATAAAATTTTGAATCTAATCCACGATCAATAATTAAAGCCTGACCACCGACGGATTTAAACGCTCGAACAGGACTGTTCACTCCCCCTACTAAAACTTTTTGTGCGCGACTGAATTCTTTTTTGGAATTATTTGTTTTTATCATTTTTGAAGCCATTTTAATGCATCCTTGCTGTGATAGCTGATAATAATATCTGCCCCTGCACGTTTCATGGACAGTAAGCTTTCTAAGACGATATCTTCTTCTTTAATCCATCCTTTTTGGCTGGCGGCTTTAACCATCGAATATTCTCCGCTGACATTATAGGCCACAATAGGAACAGTGAGTTCTCGACGGAGTTGATTAATAATATCTAAATAGGCCAAGGCGGGTTTGACCATGATCATGTCAGCCCCTTCTTCGACATCTTGTCGGGCTTCCTTGAGGGCCTCACGGCTGTTGGCAGGGTCCATCTGATAGGTCTTACGATCTCCAAACTGAGCTCCGGAATGAGCTGCTTCACGAAATGGTCCGTAATAAGCAGACGCATATTTGACTGCGTATGAAAGAATGCCGACATTGGTAAAGTTTTCTTGATCGAGGGCCTGGCGAATATGCTGAACTCGAAAATCCATCATATCTGACGGAGCCACTAAGTCAGCCCCTGCTTGGGCATGGCAAAGCGCCATCTTAGCTAGAATATCTAAAGTTTTATCGTTATGAACATCCTGACCTTCGACGATACCACAATGTCCGTGATTCGTGTAGGCGCATAAACAGACGTCTGTAATAACGAGAAAATCGGGAAAGTTTTTCTTTATGGATTTGATGGCCTGGGCAATAGGGCCTTTAGAATTATAGGCATTTGTGGCTAAGGGGTCTTTTTGGGAACTGAGTCCAAAAAAAACACCTCCCTTCCCTCCTAAGCGGACATAGCTTTCAATCTCCTTTAACAGCAGATCTACCGAAAAGCGATTCATTCCCGGCATAGATTCAATCGCTTCTTGTTTTCCTTTACCTTCAAGCACAAAGAACGGCTGCCATAAATCAGCTGCAGACAGGTGATTTTCTTGAACAAAGCTTCTGATATTGGCACTTCTTAGACGTCGAAATCGTTTCATAGTCCTACCATATGAGGTTGAAACCCAGCTTCTTCTATCGCTTTAGCAGTCACCGGGCCCTTGGCGAGTATCTGCCAGGAAGGAGACATTGTACCATAATCTTCTAAGAAATTCTTAAAAGTTGAAGGACTCGTGAAAATAATGCCATCTATAGGAATATGAGGCAAAGTTTTTTTGGAAGGCTTAACGTTGTTATAAATAGTCCATTCTTTAACTTGAGCACCCCTTTGTTCCAAAGCCATTTTTAAAAATGGATTTGGTAAGGAAGATCGTGGCAATAGAATTCTCTTACCTTCGATGGTCATAATACGAATGATAATATTAAATAGGCCTTCAGCTGTTTCTTGAGAAGAAACAATCTGAGGAATAATGCCAAATTCTTCGAGAGCCTCCGCTGTAGAACGACCTATAACAGCAAAAATCTTCTGATGAACAGCACTGGCTGGCTTTAAACCTAGAATGGTTTTCATAAAATATTCAACAGCATTAGGACTTGTTAGAATAACAAAGTCGCTTTCATCAAAATCGTTAATGAGACTATGTTTATCTTGTTCATTAAAAATAACGGGCTGAATTTGAATCATTGGCCAGGGAATGATGTGTCCATAATGGGTATATTTCTCTGGATTTGTACCGCAATGTAGAAGCACCTTTTGAGGTTCTTTTTGGTAAAAATTAACGGTATCGCCTGCGATAATTAAAGCAGGAGCTTCTAAGGTGTTTACAAAGGCTAATTTTTCTATATCAGCGAGCGTTCCTTGAATGATTTCCTGATTTGGTCTTGTACCATTGGAAATAACCATAATAGGCTTGGTTTTTGCCCACCCTGTTTTGATTAATGAGTGAACAATTGAATTCAACTTGGTTAAACCCATTAAAAAAACAATAGTATTCGCTTGAGGAATGTGGATATCAAGAGGGTTTTGTGTGTCATCGTACTCTCCATGGCCGCTGACAAAGGCAACGGAGGAGGATATGTGTCGAGCTGTTAAAGGAATTCCTAAAGAAGAAGGTATTCCTGTGGCTGAGCTGATTCCAGGTACAACGTGGACAGGAATATGATAGGAACGTAAATAATGGATTTCATTAGAGCCTCGTCCAAAAATAAGAGGATCTCCCCCTTTGAGACGTACAGTTTTCTTTCCTTGAATAGCTTTCTCTTTCAAAAGACGAGAAAGTTTTTCTTGAGTTAAAGAGTGATTTCCTTTGCGTTTACCAACATAAATATGTTCAGCATGAGGGGCATACTTTAGTAAGGAAGGATCGACTAAATAATCATAGAAGACGCAATCGGCATTTCTAAGAATCTTAGTAGCTTTAATGGTAATAAGCTCTGGATCGCCGGGGCCTGCGCCAATCAAATAAACAGGTCCATATTGACGTCGGATATCAATTCTTTCAAAAAGTTTTTCTACATCCCAATTATTTTCTCGACCAACAACGGCTAATTGCCCTTGGAGTGGGGCAGCTTCCCATGGAAGAATACTTTTAATATGATTCTCAAGCCCTAGTCGTTTAAGAGCACAGGTAGCAATAATTAAACCATCCACCTCATTTTTATTTAGAATTTCCAATCGTTCGTGTATTGTGCCACGGATGTCTGTGAGAATCACATTCGGATTAAGAGCCCTGATCATCTCTCCACGTAGCAGACTACTTGTCCCCACCTTGGCTCCTGCTGGTAATTCTTCTAGAGCGTAGGAGGAAACCCAGCTATCCGTTTCATCCAAGGATTTGGTTAAGGCGTATATTTTTAATCCCTCAGGAAGTTTTTGAGGAAGGTCTTTAGCGCTATGAATGGCGATATCAATTTGATTCTTTAGTAATGCCTCATCCAGGGTATTTGTAAAGAAATTATCTGCAGGATTAGTTGTTAAGGATGTTTTTTTATCAATATCTCCTTGTGTTGTTAGAGAAATATATTCGTATTTTAAGGGGGCAGTATCTTGAATTTCAAGAGAGGATAGAATCTCTTGAACCTGTATTTTTGCGAGAGGACTTTGACGAGAACCGATTTTTATGGGTGAATTCATGGGCGATATTATAAAGGAGGTTTTATCTTTTGACTAGGGCTTTAATGGAAGCCAGATGCTTGATGGCCGCATCTTCCCCACGCTTGATCAGTTGAGCAGCTTCATATAATTCAAACCAATTAATACCTTTAAGATCAGGATGTATGAGAACATCCGCGTGTTTGCCGCTAGCCTCTGCTAATACATATTCAGAAGCTTGCAGGGTTCGGACAACAATATCGGCAATGTTGGGTGTAAATGCCTTAACAATTAAAGAAGTTAATCGAAAATTGATATATTTAAAAGGATGTTGATTAAAAGGAATCCTGGCTTTATGTTTATTATTGTCATTTTCCAGGTCATGACTATAGGAAACTTCTTGGGGGGATTGCAGAACATTAACAGCAATAATTTTTTTTACTCCCATATCCATAAGAACATTTGTAGGAAGTGGATTCAATACCCCTCCGTCGATAATCATTTGACCATTTTCCATGATAGGACGAATAACGCCTGGAATAGCAATACTTTTACAGATGGCATTAACGAGGGAACCTTCATCAATAACAATGTCATGCCGTCTTTGAAGATCGTAGGCAACAGCTCTAAACGGAATCTTAGTATGATGAAAATGTTTGTTTCCCAACTTTTCTTTCAACCAAAGACGTATAGCTTCTCCTCTAACTAAACCAGATACAGGAACGGCTAAGGGAATGGCTAAGGCCATACAAAAGAATCCCAGTGTAAAATGTCTAAAAATAATAAGTACGAGCATGATGATAAAAATAGTCAAGGCTCGTTCAAACGGAGGATCAAAGATTTTCATCATTCCTGATTTCTTTTCGAATTCACGAGCAAATTTTTCGATATCTTCCGCTTTATAGCCAACAGCCCAAATTCCACCGATTAAAGCCCCCATACTGCTTCCGATAATAATGTCTATGGGTATGTTTTCTTTTTCTAAGACTCGGATAATTCCCACATGAGTTAAACCTAAGGCTGCGCCCCCTCCTAAGACTAGTCCAATTAATGAACCACTAATTTGCCTGCTTAAGCGTTGTAATACAAAGGCATATTCGCTGGTGGGATCAACTTTAAAGATTGAAAAACCTTCAAAGACATTCTCGCTATGAAATTCTTCTTCTTTTAAATGGGGCAATCTTAGAAAAACGTCATAATTAAGAATTTGTTTAATTTCTTCTGGTTTTAATTCATGCTCTTCTTTGACGCCGCTGATGATAACCTGAACCTTTTCTGTTTGAAATCGATCTTTCAATTGTTCTGTCAAATGATCAATAACATGCCGGGTTGATTCCAGATCCTGTTCACGTTCGAGCGTTACTAAGTGGACAATATCGCTTTGAACTAGAGTTTTAAGAATGATGTCATCCATTTCATTAGGCAGGTCAAAGACAATATAGTTGTAATCGTTGACCGGAGCACTGATGAATGGGCTCATCCGACTTAATACACCGGGATCTTTAGAGTCAAATTTAACAGCTAAAATATCAATGGACAGTTTATCTTTTTGAATAGAATTAATAATCTTTTGATGATCTAGAACAATGTCCGCAAGATTAATTAATGGGTCGCTGAGTTCTGAGGAAAGGCTTAGAAGTAATACTTTTTTATCCGTTTGAACTTTTAAAGCCAGGGCTAAGTTAACAGCATAAGTCGAGCTTCCTGAACCCTTAACAGGTGCATAGACAGCAATGATTGAACTTTCCTGAGTATTCCTTGTACCTGTGACATGACTTCGAATTTTGCGAGATAAACTTTGGCTTAAAGCTACTGCTAGTTTAGGGGTGCTTTTAAAAAGATTAGAAAAATCATTCTTGTCGATTTTAATAACGACGGAATCATTAATAGCCTCATAGGTGTGAGAATGATTTTCACCTGTTAAGGTGGAAATAATTCCAAAATGCATCCCACGAAGAATAAAATCAAACTCTTCTTTTTGACCTCCGGGATTAAGCGTATAGGAATAAATACGACCTGAAACTACAGCATAAAATGCATCGGCAGGATCCTCTTGTTTGCAGATCACATCACCTTTATTAAACTCAACTAATTCTACTTTTCGTGCGATACGGTTTAGTTCAAACCAATTTAAGCCTTCGAAAATAGGAATTTGTTTAATAACAGCAATTTTATTAAAGAATGACGGTAGGGCTGTCATTTGATAATCTCGTTCTCCATCCACTCAAATTCTTTAGCCAAAATCTTTTTAGCAATTTTTAGATTGGCTTTGTCATTGTTTTCAATACCATCATTAAAATAGGCCTCAATCCTCTTGTAGGATTCTTGAACAAAACTATCAGCCAAATCAATGGCATTCGTTTGGCCATTTTTTGTGAGCATAGCCGCATAAGAACATGTAGCAGAAATGGCAAACAATTCCGTACCAATATCCACCACACGATTGAGGATGCTTTGCTTGCTTTCAAGTTTTTGTTGATACAACATCATTTTATGGAAGGTATAGCGAGCTAAACGTCTACTCGCCTTTTGCACATAGATCATGTGCTCATCGAGAGGTTCTGGTAAATCGGAAATATTAGAAAAAGCTATGCTTGGAAGCAACATTTTAGGATACCAAAAGGCGTAATAGCCCAGCATCTTAAGAGCTGCTGTTATTTTAACACCAATGGGAGTACGACCACTGATGAGTGGTTTGATTTTGGATAGATGAGGATCCAAGGCTTCACGAGCGATAAACAAATGCATAATATCGCTGGTTCCCTCAATGATACGATTGATACGAACATCACGCAAGACCCGCTCCACAGGCCAGTAATCCGTTCCCCGACCACGTAACGAAGAAGATGTTTCATAACCGCTTCCACCTCGAATCTGCAGGGTATCATCTGTAATTTTCCAAGAAACTTCTGTACAGAAATATTTAGCAATAGCTGCTTCTAAACGGATATCCCGATGCTTATCATCAGCCATGGCAGACGTTAACCAGGTCACCGCATCAATGGCAAAGGTGTTACTTGCAATGGAAGCCAGCTTTAAAGCCACAGATTCATGTTCCCCGATGGCGCTTCCCCATTGCTGACGTTTGCTTGACCATTGACGGGCTACACTTAAACACCATTTGGCAATACCGGCGGATGCCGCTGGTAAGGTCAAACGACCGGTATTTAATGTCATCAAGGCTAATTTAAGTCCCTCTCCTTCACCTAAAATAATATTTTCACGAGGAACCTTCACGTTATTAAAACGCATGAGACCGTTTTGAATTCCATGCAGGCCCATAAATTGGCAACGATGAGTTTTTTCAATCCCAGGAGTAGTGGTTTCAACAATGAACGCAGTAATTTGTTTAATTTCTTTACCTTTAACAATCTTAGGAGGCGTCACAGCCATGACGATGAGGATGTCAGCAATGAGCCCATTGGTACACCACAGTTTTTCTCCGTTCAGTAAGAACGATTTACCATCCTCTGTCGGAGTAGCTGTAGTCAGCATTCCACGAGGATCAGAACCTGCTGTTGGTTCTGTAAGAGCAAAGGCTGAAATAGCTCCTTTGGCAAACATGGGTAGGAATTTATTTTTTTGTTCAGGAGTTCCAAATAATTTTAACGGTTGAGGGACTCCAATACTTTGGTGGGCAGATAAAAGGACAGCCGTCGATCCGCAGTAACTAGAAACCAAATGCATAATACGATTGTAATTGTATTGACTGAATCCCAAACCGCCATATTCTTGAGGAACTTTTAAAGCAAAAGCTTTTAATTCTCGTAGACCATTATAAACATGATCAGGAATAATTCCGGTTATGTCCACTTGATCAGGATCAAGGTTTTCTCTTAAGAATTTTTCCATTTTAACGAGATAGGCATCACCTTTTTTCTTTTCTTCGACGGTTTGTTCTGGGAAAGGAGCAATGAGACTAAAATCGACGGAACCATGAAACAATTTAAGAGCAAAACTAGGAGCCTTCCATTCCATCTCACGAGCAGCTTCGGCAAATTCTAAAGACTTTAATTTTTCCTGGCTGATATTTTTATCGAACATACTCATAAGCAACCTCCTAATAGGGAATGCTATATATAATTGAAATCATTAAATTTACATCATCAGTATAGACGAGGAGATTGAAAAAGCAATAAAGGGATAATCTTTTTATTGAATATATTGATTGGCAATCTTGGTTACATCTTCGACGCGTACGTCGTTATGCCAGCTATTCTCAGGATAGACCATGATGTTCACTCCTCTGGCACACTGGCCGAGGCATTTGGCTTGGGCAACACGGATCATGGGATGGAGTTTGCGTTCCTTGGCAATCTCTCTTAATTGGCGAAAAATTTCTTCCCCATTATGATCACCACAAGAGGCCTTCTCTCCATTGGCATTATGGGTGCAGACAAAGATTTGACGTTTATACGGAACGTTTTGAGTTTCCATAAATGACCTTTCTAAATAGGTAGGTGTAAACAGAGGCTGGCAATATTCGTCCTATTACTATTCTCATCCAGGATGAGAAATCAGACACATAGCGCAGTTTAGGGTTTGGAGTATCAATTACCTTCTCAATCAGTTTAGCAATATCTTCAGGATCTTTTTTGTTATTCGCCATGGTCTTGGTGACAAAGGCTCTAAGTTTTTGGCTGAGTTCAAAATAGGGACTGTTGGGTTTGTCGAAACCTTCACAGTAACGGGCATTACCTGAGAATATCTTCGTCGGATAAGCTCCTGGTTCTATTAATACGACATGGACGCCAAAAGGGATGAGTTCATGGTAGAGACTCTCTGAGAATCCTTCTAAGGCCCATTTGCTGGCGCTGTAAGCGCCTAGTGCCGGCGAGCCGCATTGTCCGGCGATGCTCGAGATGTTGATGATCGTCCCTTTTTTACGTTCACGCATCAGAGGGATGACCTGTCTGCAAACATTTTGAACGCCAAAGAAATTTACCTCCATTTGTTGACGGATTTCTTCTTGAGTTAGATCTTCAAAGAATCCACCTAAACCAAAGCCGGCATTATTGATGACAACGTCAATAGATCCGTGACGATTTTTGATTTCTGTAACAACGTCCTTGATGCTTTCTGGTTTGGTCACATCCAGTTCGCGAATGATCACTTCGCCTCTTCTTTTAAAGACTTCATTGAGTAACGGTTTTAATTGGGTGATATCTCTCATCGTGGCATAAACAATAAAACCTCGAGCAGCTAAACGTGCCGAGGTTAAAAGTCCGAAACCGCTGGAGGTTCCGGTGATGAGGATAACTTTGGGATTATTGTTGAAGGACATTTCAGAATTTAGTCATTCCCGAATGCATTTGTCGGGAGTCTAGAGGTTAGCTAATTGAATTGCTTTTTTGAATCATCAGGCAATCGACCAGCGTCAGGGCAATCATGGCTTCTGCCACAGGAACAACTCGAGGAGCCAGACAAGGATCATGGCGCCCCTTGACAACGACGTCGACTTCTTCCTTTTTTTCATTGATTGTTCTCTGTTCCCGAGAAATAGAAGACGGTGGTTTTAGAGCTAAACGAATTGTAATATCTTCCCCCGTTGAGATGCCCCCCATAATACCACCGGCATGATTCGTTGCCGTGCCTATCTTATCCCCTTTAACAACAAAGCGGTCATTATTCACAGAACCTAAAAGTTGACTGGCACCAAAACCGTCACCGAATTCAATTCCCTTGACGGTGGCAATGGACATAAGGGCATGTGCTAGACGAGCATTTAGCTTATCGAAACAAGGATCACCCAAACCTGCCGGACAACCTTTAACAATGCATTGCAACACAGCCCCCATTGAATCCCCATTCAAACGGACTTCATCGATCTTGGCAATCATCGCATCTGCCACTGAGGCATCCGCGGTACGGACTATGTTTTGTTCAATGACATTAAAATCAATTGTCTTGGCCACAATATCACCGACGGAATGCGTATAGACAATCACTTGAATCTTGTGATGAGCTAGGATCTTTTTAGCGACTGCCCCGGCAGCAACGCGGGCGGCTGTCTCACGCCCCGAGGAACGTCCTCCACCTCTGTAATCACGGATGCCATATTTAGCAATGTAGGAGAAATCTGCATGTCCTGGACGGAACACGTCTTTAATATTATTGTAATCCTTAGAACGTTGATCTTCGTTACGGATCAGGATAGCTAACGGAGCGCCGGTTGTTTTGCCTTCAAAGACACCGGAGAGAATTTCAGCTTTATCCGTTTCCTGACGCTGGGTGGTAATCTTGCTCTGCCCTGGTCGACGACGATCTAAATCTTTCTGAATGTCTTCTTCCGTCAAAGGTAACTGCGAAGGAACACCGTCAATGACAACACCAATGCCAGCCCCATGGCTTTCACCAAAGGTCATAATTTTAAAAAGTTGCCCAAAAGTATTTCCAGCCATGAGAAGTTCCTATTGTAGTGTGTTTATGTTAGAGCTGATCTGTGGTTTAAAATATTAGCCCAAGTCAACATAGATTCAGCCCAGTCCTTATCCATTCGTACATTATGACGTAAGTTTTCAAAATCTTTTTTAAACCATTCGTAGGTGGGTAAGAAGCGGGCAGATTTAGGTGCTAATTCCAATGCTTTTAAGAATTCTTCTGTTTCATTTAAGAATTGCTCAACTCTGGCTGTGCGTCCTTCCAGAGACCAACGGCACAAACGACCTAAATTAACAGATATATTTAATATAATTTCTTTGGCTTCCATAACTATTGCTCCAATAAAGATCTGCTAATTGATTCGACTTGTTGCCTGATTTTGGGATCTAAAATCTCCCGACTTGTATTTTGAGATGGTCTTAGATTAATCATAGAATCAAAATCCATTTGATTTGTTTCTAGATCTAAGCCTCCACCCCAAAGATTTTGTTGACGACTGCCATCTTTTAAAAGCAGTGATTCTCCGTCGACATGCTTTTCTCCACCCGCTGTTAGAATTTTTCGTTGAATATCTACAACAACTTTAATATAACCCTTTAAGTCTTCTGCAACAGTTTTTAGAGAATCTGAATCAATCTTATTGCGAATGATTAATATCATTGGGTGTTCCTAATTATAAATTCTTATCTGTAACAGCCCCTTCAGAGGCGCTGGTGACAAGTTTAGCATATTTCGCCAGCACACCGCGGGTATATCTGGGTTTGGGTTGCTTCCAGGTCTTCAGGCGTTTCTTAATTTCTGTTACGCTGACGTTTAAATTGATTTCACGTTTGGAGGCATCGATGGTGATTGAGTCGCCATTTTTAACAAGAGCTATGACTCCGCCATTGTAGGCTTCCGGGGTGATGTGCCCGACCACAAAGCCGTGACTGCCCCCAGAGAATCGTCCGTCGGTGATTAAAGCAACATCCTTACCTAACCCTTTCCCCATAATAGCTGATGTCGGAGATAACATTTCACGCATCCCTGGTCCACCACGAGGTCCTTCATAACGAATAACAATCACATCGCCTTTGACAATCTTTCCGGTAAGAATCGCCTTCAGAGCTGTTTCTTCAGATTCAAAAACCTTGGCTTTACCGGTAAAGGATAACCCCTCTTTACCTGAAATTTTAGCCACGGCCCCTTGAGTGGCAATGTTTCCATAAAGGATAACTAAGTGCCCATCCTTCTTAATAGGGTTATCAAAAGGACGAATAATCTGTTGTTCTGCTGGATAAGGCTTCACATCTTTAAGATTTTCGCGAAGTGTTTTTCCTGTGACAGTCATACAATCACCGTGCAGCAACCCTTTATCGAGAAGCATCTTCATTAAAGGAGTAACCCCTCCGATCGCAGCCAACTCTGCCGCTACAAAGCGACCGCTGGGTTTAAGATCCGCAAGCACCGGAACCCTCTTACCAATACGGGTAAAATCATCAATAGAAAGCTTAACACCAGCCGTGTCAGCCATCGCCAATAAGTGCAAAACAGAGTTAGTGGAACCGCCTAAGACTGTAACAATTGTTATAGCATTTTCAAAGGCCTTCTTCGTCATGATATCTCGAGGCTTGATGTCTAATTTTAATAAATGAAGAACAGCCGCTCCTGCATTGGCGCAATCCATTTCTTTTTCTTTAGAAATAGCAATTTGCATCGAGCTGTTGGGTAAACTCATTCCTAGAGCTTCAATGGCGCATGCCATGGTGTTAGCGGTATACATCCCTCCACAGGAACCAGCCCCTGGAATGGCCGTGCTTTCAACCTCTTTTAATTCCTGGTCGGAGATTTTTGAAGCCGAATGTTTTCCCACTGCCTCAAACACAGAAACGATATCGACGTTCTTACCTTGGTGACAACCAGGCAGGATAGTTCCTCCGTAGACAAATACCGACGGACGATTTAAGCGAGCCATAGCCATTAAACAGCCAGGCATGTTTTTATCACAGCCTCCGATAGCGACAAGCCCATCAAAACCTTCACAGCCAATTACCGTTTCTATAGAATCAGCAATGACTTCACGGGATACTAAGGAATACTTCATTCCTTCGCTGCCCATAGAAATACCATCTGAGATGGTGATGGTATTAAAGATAACACCCTTCCCTCCCGCCGCATCGGTTCCCTGAGCTGCTTTGTCAGCCAGGACATTGATGTGCATATTACAAGGGGTGACCATACTCCAGGTAGAGGCAATACCAATTTGAGGTTTTTTAAAATCCTCGTCTTTAAAACCTACCGCGCGAAGCATCGCACGGCTGGGGGCCCGGTCATAACCGTCGGTAACTATGGAGGAAAACTTACGTATGTTAGACATAATTCTACTTTCTCACCAGCCAGGGACGCTGGGATTGGATTTTATCTTCGTAGGTGGCAATTTTTTCGTTGAACTGTAAGGTCCAGCCAATCGAATCTAAACCTTTGAGCAAACATTCTTTGTTGAAATCATCAATCTTAAAAGAATACTTTTTATTTCCGGCGGTGACGGTTTGAGACGGTAAATCGGCAGAAATCTTTGCTCCCTTATTCTTCTGGACATAATCAAAAAGCTCGTCGATTTCTTTGGATTTTAATTGAACCAACAGGATGCCGTTTTTAACGCAGTTGTTAAAGAAGATATCAGCAAAGCTAGGAGCAATGATGACTTTAAATCCATAATCATCCAGAGCCCAGGGCGCGTGTTCACGACTGGAACCACAACCAAAGTTGTCACGGGTTAATAATACCGTCGACTTACGATAGGGTTCATTGTTTAAGATGAAATCAGGGTTTTCCTTGGTTCCTTCATAATCCAAATAGCGCAGTTCATGAAACAAGTGCTGGCCAAATCCTTTTTTATCGATCTTTTTTAAAAACTGCTTTGGGATAATAGCGTCGGTATCAACGTTGACACGATCCAATGGTGCTGCAATCCCGGTATGTGTTTTAAATGGTTCCATGTGTATTTGTCCTTGTCATGCCCGAAGTTTTAGTCGGGCATCTAGTTCTCTAGTGTCTGGATCCCCGACTAAAACATTCGGGGATGACAGATTTATTTTTATCTTACATATTCTCTAATGTCTGTAATTTTACCTTCTATGGCAGCCACAGCGGCCATTTCGGGGCTGAGTAGGTGAGTGCGTCCACCTGGGCCCTGTCGACCCTCAAAGTTGCGGTTGCTCGACGATGCGCAGCGTTCGCCCTTCTTGAGCTGATCATCATTCATTCCGAGGCACATAGAGCAGCCTGCAAAACGCCATTCAAAACCAGCCGTGGTAAAGATTTTATCCAGACCTTCCTTCTCGGCTTGTTTTCGAACACGTCCAGAACCAGGAACAACAATGGCCGTTACGCCTGGCAGGACACGTCGACCAATCACCAGCTGAGCGGCAGCCCGGAGGTCTTCAATGCGTCCATTGGTGCAAGAGCCGATAAAGACTTTATCGATCTTGATGTCTGACATCTTGGTGCCAGGTTGTAGATCCATATAGGCTAAGGCGCTGCGAGCAGCCGAGCGCTCTACAGGATCCTTAAAGCTCTCAGGATCAGGGATGACGCCATCAATACCAATTACCTGACCAGGACTTGTTCCCCATGTTACCATGGGGGTAATGTCTTCGGCCTTAATCCTGATGACCTTATCAAATTTAGCATCCTTGTCGCTGGGTAAGGTCTTCCAGTAAGTAATCGCCTTGTCCCAGTCCTTCCCTTTAGGACAAAAATCACGTCCCTGAATATAGCTAAAGGTCACATCATCAGGAGCAATCATTCCGGCGCGGGCTCCAGCTTCGATGGACATATTGCAGATCGTCATACGGGCTTCCATACTTAAAGCACGGATGGTGGAACCTGCGTATTCAATCACGTATCCTGTTCCCCCCGCAGTTCCGATGAGACCAATAATTTTTAAAATGATATCCTTGGAGGTAATGCCACTTTTCAATGTTCCGTCGATAGTAATGAGCATCGTCTTGGCTTTATTCTGCTGCAACGTTTGGGTTGCCAGAACGTGTTCGACTTCAGAAGTTCCAATCCCAAAGGCCAGGGATCCAAAAGCACCATGGGTGGCAGTGTGAGAATCACCGCAGACAATGGTCATACCCGGTAAGGTTAAACCTTGTTCGGGGCCGATCACATGGACAATTCCTTGATTTTCGTCGGTGAAATCATAAAGTTTGACCCCAAAGTCTTTGCAATTTTTGGATAAAGTATCCATTTGAGTACGTGCGGTAATGTCGACCTTGGTGATGTCCTTTGTTTTGGTTGAAACGTTATGATCCACGGTGGCAAAGGTTTTATGTGGGGCCCGGACTGTTCTTTGGGTTTCTCTTAACGCAGAAAAAGCCTGAGGGCTGGTCACTTCATGCACCAGATGCAGGTCAATGTAAATGATGGCGGTATCGCCCTGGGAATCGCGGACTAAGTGATCTTCCCAGATTTTTTCGTACAATGTTTTACCCATAAGAACCTCACAGAAATAGACGAATTAAGAAGATTTTGGTTAAAAACAAAAACGTATTATACGTCGAGGATTAGGGAATGTCAACAAAAGCCAAGGAGGGTTTTATATGGGGGAAATGGGTAAACAATTAGCCACCGTAGTAACCATCATACGTACAGACTCCATTGATGCAGGTTCCATCAGGTTCACAGTCATTGCCGCATTTACCACAATTAGGACTCTTGGTTTTGTCGACGCAGGATCCTCTACAGCAAGAGAGTCCTTCTTTGCAGGCCTTACCGCAAATGCCACAGTTGTCCTTATTTGTATTAAGGTCTACACATTTATGAGAGCAGCAGGTTTGCCAAGAGCCATCACATGCTGTCCCTCCATGCTTACCTTCACATTTATCACTGTAACAGCCGCTAGAGGTACAGTGATCCGGTAATGTACAAGCGTCACCGCATGTTAAGCAGTTTGTATCTGTATCCAAGGCTGTACATTTATTGTGACAACATGCCATGCCTGCACCATCGCAGTCTACAGCGGCATTTACACAAAAACCACATGAACCATATCTACATTTTTCTCCGGCCGCACAAGTTTTTCCGCAAGCTCCACAATTTTTAACATCAGATTGAGTATCCACACAATGTTGGCTCCCAGCCATCATACAGCATGTCGTATTCGGTGGGGTATTACAGTCTGCTAAGCACCCCAGGCATCGGCCATGATCACAACGGCTAGAAAATCCAGTACATTTCCCACAACTTCCAGAACAGCCATCTGTCCCGCATTCCTTACCATTACAATCAG
>JADFYF010000089.1 GCA_015233165.1 Candidatus Omnitrophota bacterium | reverse complement strand
CCCGCAGGCAAGCTTTGGGCCCCTGACTTAGAAGAAAGGAACATCCCCAGGCTAAGGACGACTAGAATTCTTAAACCTATGAAAAATAATGACTTTTGTCTCTGCTGCGGGGTCTTGTGACGTGATGGTGATGGGGTTTGAGGGGGTGAATGATAAGATTTATGTGTGGAAATTCTTCCCAATACCATAATTTCTTATTTTAGATACTCTACTTATTTGGCCAACGAAAAAAGAAGACATAGCTTCAACCTTGTTAATACACAGCCCCTACTTGGGCCGCGTGAGTCTCGTTATGGTTTTTAAAAATTATTAAATGTTTGGATTAAGTGTTTGAGAGTACTAATAAATTTTTGATAATTTCTACTTCGTCGATTCTTGTGTTTCTATTATACAAATTAAACGTATTTTAGATAGGTAAAATTTAAAAATTTAAATTTAAAAAACTATATACCACTGACCGGAAATATCAACATCAACACTAGCAGGACCAGGGAACCTACCGTGATCTCCAGGGCTGTCCGGCGCAACGGGGTAGTCCCAAAATAAATATCCACATCATGAACGCCTTCGGGACATTGAAAAATAATAAGCCCCAAGGGATTATCTTTTAAAATGTTTGTACCGCGGCCATCCACGTCGACCATCCAACCAGGAAAATAAAAACTGTGAAAACAAAAAATTGATAATTGCTGCGACCGGACTTTAAACCTGTAGCGCAAAGGAGATATTTTATTGGAATCAAGGACCTGGCCGTCCGTCAGCGCTTGGAGCTTCTGTGCCGGCTTAGAAGACGGCAACCCCTTAAGTCCGTTCTTAACCCAAATAGGAATATAATCGCCGCCGTCCTGTGGCACAAGGTTGGAAAGAATTCTCTCTGGATCGGTATTGGTAACGCTCAGGTCATAGTTAAAGGTCGCCCGTGGATGGCAATAAGAAAAATTTGCCAGGAAAATCATCAAGCCGGCTGCCATAGATATTATAAAAAGATTCCTTGGTCCAGCCAACACAACGATTCCCCCCGCAATAACGCTGACCGCCAGCACAACAAGAATCAAAAACCTAAACGGAAACTGTAAAAACTGAAGAAGGCTAATATGCTGCCAAATGACCAAGGAACAAGGGAGGGTCAAAAAAATCGCACCAGCCAGAACCATCATAAAAAACACGCCCTGCGCCATTAATTGCGCCCCTTGCCCCGCCAGTTTCTTGATCCCCATTAAAACAATCAACACCATCAAGATATGCACTAAGCCTACCTGACAGGACATTGTCGGCTCGACATCATGTGGCAGGTTATAACCCCATACAGGAGAAACCAATTGTTTCAAAGATAAGAAATTCTTGTGAAAATCTTCTGAACCCTTGGTCAGCACATCTATGTGCACAAATTTTTTCTCAACAAATGCCGGCAGCCAAAAAAACGCGGCCAGGCCGGTCCCGACAGCCAATGCCAGGAAGCCGCGCAGCAAAGACATGATCCTCACATAAGAAGAATACGGCCAATACAAGAGCCCTATATACACAAACGCTAACGGAAAGAAAATAATACTTGTAATATTGTGCGTCAACAGCAGACCCGCACAGGACAAGGATGAGAACACTACGTACCGCTTCCGAGATGTCTGTTGCAGCTTGTAAAAAGACCACAAGATCAGCGGAAGAAAAATAAAAGAAGTTGTTTCCGCAGCAGTAGTCCGTACATAAAGGTCAACGATATGATACGGGGCGAACATATAAGCCATCGCCGAAATCAGCCCGCCTTCCCTTCCCCAAAGTTCGCGGGCAAAAAGGTACATCGTGCAGCCTGATAAAAAAAAGACAATAAACATGGACACATTAAAGGCCATGACAATCCCAATACCAAGGTCTGCGATCAAAGCCCCCAACATATAAAATACCGGCGGATAAAAATTAAATACCGGATACCCGTAACCAAAGTACAAATCCGGCACCCATCTGACCATCCACTGCCCATGCCCTAAACAGGCCTTCATGGACAGAAGCCTCATCATGGTTCCGCTATAATCATACCCGCTGAGAAATTGACCTTTAAAAAGAGGCAGGGAAACAAGAACTGAAAGAATGAAGATAAGAACAACGTAGAAGACGTCTCTAGAAAAACATTTTTTCTTTAATAATACCATGCGTTAAATTTAAAAATTTTATTGGTTGCCTCGCATGGACTCGAACCATGATACTGAGATCCAGAATCTCATGTCCTACCATTAGACGACAAGGCAGGCGTTTTACCACAAATGTTGTTTAACCCATTGATCGGCTCGGGCCAAAAGAAGATCATCGTTGGGTTGCGGCTTAGTTAGCTTTGCTTGAAAGGCTCCATACTCTCTTTGATCGCCAAAGGTTTGATCAAACGCATACTTGGTGGTGGAACAACCCGTCAGAAGGATTGCTGTTGTTGCCAATATTAGATAATGAAAATTTCTTTTCATACGGTTCTCCTCTTATTTAAAAAACTTTCTTAGTCGAGACACTGTTTTTTCCTTGCCTAAGACAGCCATTGTATCAAACAGCCCTGGTCCTACAGCCCGCCCTGTTAATGCCACCCTAACCGGATGAACCAAATCTCCCGCGGCTAAACCCAACTGTTCAACAACCTTACGAAAAGATTCTTCTGCCGATTTAGCATTAAAATCATCCAGCTGATTTAAAACCTCTGCCAAAAGAACAAATTCTTTGGACCTGTCTTGGGATAAATGTTTTTGTTTAGATTCCTCGTCGTGCTGCACGTCATCAACAAAAATAAAATCGGTCCATTCCAAGAAGTCCGTCAAGGTCGCCATCCGACCTTTAAATAAGTGTACAATATTTTCCAAGGCTTTACCATCAGGCAATGCTTTTTCTGGATACTTCTGTTTTAAAAGGGGTGCCAGCAATTCTGCCAGTTTGGCCGTATCCATCTCTTTAATGTACTGACCATTGAGCCATTTGAGTTTGTCTAAAGAAAACACGGCTCCCGCTTTATTAACCTTCTTGATAGAAAAATTCTTAACAGCCGCTTCCATCGTGACCTTTTCCTGATTGTTCCCAGGCGACCAGCCTAAGAGCATTAAATAATTCACCACCGCCTGAGGAAGAAACCCTTGAGTACGGTAATCGGTGACCGCCACTGCCCCTGCACGTTTGGACATCCGCGCGCGTTCGTCGTCAAGGATCAAAGGTAAATGCGCGAACTTAGGAGGCTTAAACCCGAGGGCTTCATAAATCACAATTTGCTTAGGCGTGTTGGAAATATGGTCTTCTCCTCGAATCACACAGGAAATTTCCATCAAAGCATCGTCGATGACGCAGGCAAAACTATAGGTGGGAGAACCATCGGACTTCATCAAGACCTGATCTTTAATCTCCTTGGAATCCACAACAATCTCATCACGGATTAAATCATACGTCTTAATAATTCTCTCAGGCATCTTAAGAATAACAGCCTCGCCATCCTTATACGCCTTACCCTCGTCTAAAAGTTTTTGAGCGTATTTCTGATATAAATCAAAACGGTCGCTTTGTTTATAGTATTCATCCCACGTTAAACCCAACCATTTCATACTATCTAAAATCTCGTCGAGGTATTCCTCTTTAGAACGCACCTTGTCCGTATCCTCGATGCGCAGAATAAATTGACCGCCCTGGGCCTTGGCGTACATCCAGTTAAACAATGCCGTGCGAGCGCCTCCGATATGCAGGTATCCTGTGGGGGATGGCGCAAAACGAACTCGTATCATAGTATTATCCACTCTCTTGGGTTAAAAGTTTTTCTATAACAGCCTTCAACTGATCTGTCTTCTGGTCATTTAAACCTTCAAAAACAATCGCCACACAATAAGGGCTTTTAATGTCTTGAGATGAATCGGCTTTATATTCACAGCGCAGCACTGTTCCCGCGCAGCGAAACGATTGACCTTTAGAAAAATCCACCTTGATATCAACCTTGGCCCCTAGCATCAACCCCTGGTCCAGATAAACCATCAATCCGCCAGCGCCGATATTCGCGGTATTGGCCATGACAATTCCCTGATCTCTGTCTTGCCACATCGTCAATGAACAAGGAAATTTGGCTCTTGGAAATTTTCTTTGATTCAAATTGGACATGCTTATTCTTCTTTAAGAACCCTCGCTCCATTTTTAATAATTCTATCCAGAGCTTCCTTCAAATGGACCTTGTGCTTGGCCGGCATATCTGAAAACTCAACGCCGAGATCATAAAACATGGGTTTTACACTTTCCATCGATTTTCTGCGAACAACCCAAACCACCTTACCCATCGCTTTCACGTGATCCTCGGTATCTAGCAAATCAATCTCCACCTCAACATCCGTAAACAGCTTAATCTCTTTCTTAACAATAATGCAGATCCCCCCTGTTCCCATATTTTCGGTATGGGTCAGAAAACTCTCTATTTGTTCTCCTTTAGAAGAAATTTTAATCAAACACGGATAGACAACACGAGGAAACTTACGACGATTTAATCCATCCCAAGCCATAGGCATTATCCTTGTTGGAGACGAACGATACGGCTGGCCCGCCCGGTTTTTTCATCGACGCTGATAACGACACCACACAACGTCGCGTTTGATTCAGCGACTTCAAACTTATGAGGAAGACTTGTCAAAAATCTCTGAATGATTTTTTCTTTATTCTGCCCAATCACAGAATCATACGGTCCAGCCATCCCTAAATCCGTAATGTACGCCGTACCCTTCGACAACACCTTCTCATCCGCTGTTTGAATATGCGTATGAGTTCCAAAGACCCCTGAAACCCGACCATTGGCGTAATGCCCCATCGCCACCTTCTCGCTGGTAGTCTCAGCGTGCATATCCACAATAATCACCGGTGTCACTAAGGACATCTCGAGCAAGATTTGATCCAGCGCCTTAAATGGGCAAAGGACATTGTACTTCATAAAAGAACGGCCCAAAAGACTTATTACTCCCACCTTAATTCCTTGTCGGGTTTCAACAATGGTCGATCCTCGTCCAGGAGCCCCGTCAGGAAAATTAGCAGGACGGATAATCTCCGCCTTCTGATCCAGGTACGGCATAATTTCTTTCTTATCCCAAACGTGATCCCCCAAGGTAATCACATCGACACCTAAGGAAAACATCTCATCCGCATGTTTAGGAAGGATCCCGCTGCCTGAAGACGCATTCTCTCCATTGACGATGGTCAAATCAATCGCGTATTCCTGTTTGATGGCAGGTAAAACCTTGGCTAAAACGTCACGTCCAGGACGTCCGACGACGTCACCGATGCATAATATATTCATAAGTCTTTCTTTATTCCTCAATACCTACTTAGCAAACTCAATAGCCCTAGTCTCCCTGACCACCATCACCTTAATATGTCCAGGATATTCCATTTCTTCCTCAATCTTTTTTCGAATATCGCGAGCCATGATGACAGCCTCGTCGTCGTTAACCTTGTCCGGCATGACCACGACGCGAATTTCTCGACCAGCTTGAAGGGCGTACGTCTTTTCAACGCCTTTAAACGAATTGGAAATCTTTTCTAAATTCTCTAAACGCTTGATATAGGTTTCCATGCTTTCCGCACGGGCTCCAGGACGAGCGGCCGAAATAGCATCTGCCGCTGACACTAAAATTCCATAAAGCGTATTCATTTCTACTTCCCCATGATGACTTTCAACCGCATACGCGACGTCTTCTGTTTCCCCATATTTGCGGCACAACCTGCCTCCGACGATCGCATGGGTTCCTTCTTCCACATCGGAAGAAACAACCTTACCAATATCATGTAAAAGACCTGCCCTTTTAGCCGCTTTAACATCAATCCCCAACTGATAGGCCATAATCCCCATCAGCTTGGAAACTTCTATCGAGTGATTCAAACCATTTTGACCAAAGGAGGTGCGATAGCGCAACCGGCCGACGAGCTTAATCAGCTCCGGATGCATTCCGTGAATCCCCAATTCAATCGCTGATCGTTCGCCTTCTTCTTTAATCTTTTTATCCAATTCATCCTTGGCCTTCTGAACAACTTCTTCAATACGTCCAGGATGAATACGTCCATCCCCGATTAATTGTTCAATGGCCATGCGGGCAATTTCACGACGCATCATATCAAACCCCGAGATCGTTACAGCTTCCGGAGTATCGTCGATGATAATATCTACGCCGGTGGCTTGTTCCAAGGCGCGGATGTTGCGTCCTTCACGTCCAATAATACGCCCCTTCATTTCATCCGAAGGCAGTGGAACAATCGAAATGGTGGTCTCAGCCGTATGATCAGAAGCGCAGCGCTGGATCGCGATCGACAGGACTTCCCGGCTTTTTTTATCCGCGGACTCCTTGATCTCTTCTTCCATTTGGCGGATGCGGGTAGCCTTCTCGTGCACCAGCTCGGTTTCCACGCGGGTCAATAGCATATGCTTGGCCTCATCCCGGGTCAGGTTCGATATCTTGTGGAGAACCTCTTTTTCCTGGCTGA
>JADFYF010000088.1 GCA_015233165.1 Candidatus Omnitrophota bacterium | reverse complement strand
GAGGAAACTAATAATGACTAGAGTAGTAAGAATATTTCTGCTTTTAATATTATTGATATTTCCTAGAGGAGTATGGTCAAGTTCTGAAGTATTTCAAAGTAATATGGCAGATCAGTTTGTCTTGGATGTATCTAACAATATTATGGAAGAAGTTGTGGATGGAATTTTAGCTTTACAGAATAAATATCAAGAATTGAAGGCTTTTAATAAAGAAATATTCCAAAAAGGAAAACTTGTAAAAAGAACTGCTGATTGCAAAGTTCAGTGTTCTCCATACGAACTTACAGAGATAAAGTATGATATTGATGGATTGAGAATATGGATATCGTTTACTCCTTTTTCTTGTCATAAAGGAGACTCTTGCAACTGGCCTCCTACTAAAGAAATATATATTCATTCGATTGGGCAGTATTTAGACAATCACATAAATAGTCAGAATAATCCGGCGTTGAAGGAAGACTTAATCAAAGTGATGCTTGCGGTTGTTGAAAGACATAATAAAAGTAGAAAATAAGGCAAAGAGAGCATTTATGTACCAATTCAATGGATTCGAAGATACGATTGCGGCGATTGCTACTCCCTCGGGGGCTGGTGGGATTGGGATTGTGCGGATTTCTGGGAAGGATGCCATTGCCCTTGCGGATCAGTTGTTTCGTTCCAAGAGCAGCAAGAAGCTGGTCGAGGCCAAGGGTTTTACGGTTCACTATGGTTGGATTGTTAAGAATCTTGAAACTTTGTCACCCCCGAATGTTTTAATCGGGGGTCCAGGGTTGGCGGATTCTGGATTCCCGACAAAAGCACTCGGGAATGACAAGGTGCAGGAAGAGATTGTCGACGAGGTTCTTGTCACCCTGATGCGGGCGCCTAAGAGTTATACGGGCGATGATGTGGTGGAAATCAGCTGTCATGGCGGATGGGCTGTTGTGCGTTTGGTTTTGGATCTTGTTCTGGGGGCAGGAGCTCGTCTGGCCGAGCCAGGGGAATTTACCAAGCGGGCGTTCTTAAGCGGGCGTATTGATTTGGCTCAGGCCGAGGCTGTTTTGGATATTATTCGTGCCAAGACAGAAACCTTTGTGCGGGTCAGTCAGAATCAGCTCAAGGGTCAGCTTTCCGAGGAAATTGAATCCATCCGACAACAATTGATGAGTGTTTACACCACCCTGGAGGCTTTGATTAACTTTCCCGAGGACGATATTACAACCCAGGTGCGCGATGATGTCACAGCGCGCATTGAAGAGGCGCATAACAAGATTCAGGCACTTCTCGCTAACAGTAATAATGGACGCCTGCTTAAGGAAGGTATTCGCGTTGTTCTTTGCGGCCGGCCTAATGTGGGGAAGTCCTCATTGTTGAATATTCTTTTAAAGCAGCAACGAGCCATTGTCACGGATATTGCCGGAACAACTCGCGATGTTCTGGAAGAGGAAGCACAGATTCAAGGGATCCCTTTGAACCTCGTCGACACAGCAGGTATTCTTGAACCCAGAGATTTGATTGAGAAGGAAGCGATCAAGCGTAGTCATCTGTATATCGAGAACGCAGATCTGGTCTTGTTGGTCTTAGACAACAGCGTTGCTATCGAGGAGCAGGATCGTCTTTTGATTGAGCAGCTACGGGAGCGTAACGTCATTGTTGTTGTGAATAAGAATGATCTGCCCACCGAAATCTCAGCCGCGTCGATTCCTTTTGAACGGGTGATTAAGGTCTGTGCGCTAACGAATCAGGGGATTGATGAGTTGGAGGATGCGATTGTTAAATCCGTCTGGCAAGGGGATACCGTCGATACACAAGGCGTGTTGATCAGCAATTTGCGTCATATCCAGGCGTTGAAGCAGGCGATCGTCGAACTTCAGGCGGCCTGTGGCTTGATGGATGAAGGCCTTTCGATTGAGTTTATCAGCGAGCACGTCAAGACAGCTGCGATTCAGTTAGATGCGGTGCTGGGACGAAATATCGACGAGGATTTGCTTGAAAGTATTTTTAGTGAGTTTTGTATTGGGAAGTAATATTCCTCCCACGAGGGGAGGGGAATAGAGAAAGAGAGGATGCTATGTCTAAACTTCGCTTCGCCGTCATTCTCGCTGGCTGCGGCAACAAAGATGGCGCTGAAATTCATGAATCCGTTTTAACCTTGCTGGCCATCGATCAGGCGGGGTGTTCCTATCAATGTTTTGCTCCTGACGTCGAGCAGAAGCGCGTGCTGAACTTCTTGACCAATGAAGAATTAAAAGAGAAACGCAATGTGCTTATCGAGTCTGCCCGGATCGCCCGCAGCAACATTAAGCCTTTGTCGCAATACAAGGTTTCTGATTTTGATATCTTGGTCCTGCCAGGCGGCAGCGGAGTGGCGTATAATCTGTACACCTTTGCTTTGGAAGGATCGGCTATGACGGTGAATAAGGATGTCGAACAAGCTGTTCTATCGACGCACAAGGCCAGGAAACCTATTGGTGCTTTGTGTATTGCACCGGTCATTATTGGAAAACTGATTCCCGGTGTTGAGCTGACCTTTGGTCAGGACGAGAAGGTCAATGAGATTTTTAGGAAGATGGGCGCCAAGGTGGCAAACACTCAGGTGGTGGATATTATCGTGGATCAAAAGAATAGAATTGTAACGACCCCTTGCTATATGCTCGCTGATGCGCGTATCAGCGAATTGGCCGTCGGCATCAACAAGTTAGTGAAAGCTTTAATGGAGATGGTTTAATAGAATGGGAGAAGGCATGGGACAAAAGAAATTCGTATTAGCTGTGTGGGTAGCGTTGATGGTCTGTGTAGGGACTCAGGCTTTTGCTTTAAATGCCATGCAGGAGGCGATCACCAAGGCAGGTCTTAAGATGGAAGATGTCCGGGCGGTCACCACATTTTATTATCAGAACCCTCAGCCTGAAAAGATGGTGGCGGTCTTAAAGGTGTTGGTTACCGTCGATGAATTGACCCAGGATAGCGCGCATTTTCCTATGATTGCACATATCTTCGCAACAGCAGCTTACAGCAATAAGGCTCTTAAGGATCAGATGATCATGCTTAAAGATAGTCTTTCAGGAGGGGCAACGACGATTTTAGAAAATATCATTAAGGAAGCAGATAATCTGGAATCTCCTAAGGCGGATTCTGTGGAGCACGTCAATCTGTTGTGGGCAGAGTTTTTTGCCACGGGGAAACCTGAACCCGTGAAGAAGGTGATCGCGGCTCTGGGTACAGCTGTTTCGGGAGCAGATAACAATAAGTTAGTCGGAATCATTCAGTGGTCGTTGAGTTCTAATGTGAAACAACATAAGATTGTCTATCAAATTGTTAAAGACGAATCTGTCCATGCAACAGGAGTGCTTAAGGATGTCTTAGAGAAGATGCTTTAAGGGAACGTTTTTGAAGATTTTATTGAGAGGTCGTTTGCGCCTGGGGCATATCTTTATAAAGAGACAACATCTTTTTGAGCAATTCAGGATCCTGCATGAGGGCGGTGACCTTGGGATTAGATATAAGGGCGGTGTAGTCTTTGTTTTTGATAGCTTCTGCAATAACAGGGTCATGGATTAAGGCCTGAATCCGCTCATCTTTGGACAACTCTTGCATTTTCTTTTGAGCCATGGCCTTGCGAGTCTCTTCAGAAACGGGCTTGCTATTGTTGCTAGGTTTGTTCGTATGGTCGAAGGGTTTGATAAGGCCATAGATTTCCGAGTTATGAATATCTTTGGAAACCTGTTCCAGCGGTTTATTAATCGGAGGAACAAAGGTCAGCAACAAAATCGTAATGACAAGGATGGTCATTCCCCAGGACATGGATAATAAAGCGCCCGCCAAACGACTGATTAAACTCAATTGACTATCAGGGTTATTCGTTCGATTCCAGGAACGTAATATGAAGCGAAAGGTCCAGGCCAGAACCATGGGACCAAATAAGCCGATACAAAGGCTTACGATCATATTATTGGTCATCAGGTAGTAGACATAACTAACAAGACTGCCCAAAATCAAGGCCAAAGGTCCAAGTAAGGACGCTAAAAACCCTTGAGAAGCTCCTTTAAAAACTAGAAATAGGCAACAGATGAGGGCGATGGTATCAGTAATAGTCATAGCTTAATGTTCGCTCACAAGTCGTATATATACCAAGTAATAAACGAAGATAAATACAAGGTAGCAAAGAGGGAAGATAAGAAATATCTTAACTTCCCAAGGAAAATGGAGTTTAAGTTTGCTTTTGGCCTTCTTTTCTTTAACCTTATTGTACTCGTCGAGAGTGAGTTGAGTAACCTTTGTTTTGTTTTTTTTGTCAGCCATAGAGTCAATTATAACACCTGATAAAATTTTATCAATTCAATAGGAATATTTTATTAAGTTGATGGAAAGATTTTATTAAGCAGGAGTGTAAGAGATTCAATTATATAGGTTTAGATAAGAAATTATTTTCCATTTTTAGTTGATTTTTGATGCATAAGTTTTATACTATCACCAGAAGCTGAAGGTTAACCCCATTAACCCGTTATATATACATTTATAGTAAGGAAAAACCTATGGCATCCGCGACCAATAAGCGTACGGAAACTCGTCAGGATTGTTTTGTGCCAGTAGAGAGTACCACTGAATCTTCTTTTGATCAGACCCAGACCGTCGACATTAGTCGTCATGGAATGGGTTTTTTGTCGCCTCATGCGCATAATATTAATGAAAGAATTGCGATTGAACTTCAGCTGAAACCCAATACAGAGCCTGTGTTAGTGATTGGAACTGTTAAATGGGTCCGTAAAATTTCTGATTCTGAGCAATATAGAATCGGATTGATTTATGATGAAATTATTTCAGGCTCAGAAAAGCGGTTAGATCGTTATTTTCAGGCATAAAGTAAGTTGTTGAGTCATTTTTTCTTACCCCAGTTTTATGTTAAATAGTTAAGTTGATTTTAATAATAAGGTATCCCAAAACCTATGGATAGTGAACGTCGTATTTTTGATCGCTTTCCTGCTCGTTTTCCCGTGAAATTTAAAGATTCTCGCGGGGAGTTCGGTCAGGATGTTTTTTTAAGAGATGCTTCAGCTAATGGAGCGAATATTGTTACCAAGGACAGGATGTTTTTTAATGATCGCGTGGATTTAGAAGTGGAGTTGCCGGATGGAAATGCGCCCTTGGTTTTAAGCGGCCGAATTGTTTGGAGTAAACCTACCAATACCTCTATGTGGGATGCAGGTCTGCAGTTTGATGACGTGAATTTCATGAAAATACACCGTATTTTCAAATACAGTCTCACCTCCTGAAGACGTTCTTCCCTATTTACTTAAAGGCTATCTTCTGTTATCTTATGCGATTATATTTTGGTCATTTTAATTAGGAAAAACTATGAGTTCTAAGACATTTTATCAGTATCACATCGACGGAGTTTCATTTTCTTGTTCTGAGGCTACAGGAATTAAGACGATTTATGCGCCTTTGTGCGGTCCGGATGCGACATCGCTTAAATCTTCGATCAGTCCCTCCCTTAGCGGGGATATCAAAATTGACAAATATCACTATGTCACCAAGCCTGCTTCACGGGAAGATTTGCGCTACCCATTAAGAGATTTCTTTGTTTTTGTTAAGGACAAGGGTGTTGTTTCGTTATCTGCTGAAACGTCTTTGGATTCGGCCAAGGTCACCATTGGTCCTTTGTGGCATAAACTGGAACGTACGCATAAAACGGTTGGCCTGATGCTCAGTGCCATCAATTTTATTCCTTCGACCAATGAGACGGTTGAGCTCATGAAGGTGACGGTTAAGAATATTTCTCGTAAGCTTGTGACCTTTACACCGACGGCCGCTGTGCCTGTGTTTGGACGTTCCCTGGCGAATAAGCATGATCACGAGCATGTGACAGCTTTATTAAACCGGGTGGAACAGACGAAGGATGGCGTTTTAGTGTCTCCGACGATGGCTTTTAATGAAGAAGGGCATAAGAATATCGAGACGGTGTATTTTGTTTATGGCCGACATCAGAAGGTGACGGATTTGGTGGGCACCTTCCCGACTGCTGAGAGTTTCTTTGGCGAAGCAGGATCGATCCTAGCCCCCGAGGCGGTCATTAAGAATCTTGAACCTAAGATGCTCCGTGACGATGAATGTCAGGGGAAGGAAGTGGTCGGAGCCTTGCGTTTTAAACCGGTCACGTTACAACCTGGGACCAGCGCGGATTTTGTGATTGCCGTCGGGATTGCGAAGGATTCTTTACAGGCTAAGGAGATCTTTGGTCGTTTTGATTCTGTGGAGAAATTTGATAACGCTTTGAGCGCGAATAAGAAATTTTGGGTTGAAAAGATATCGTCGATTCAATTTAAAGACGGACAGGACGATTTTAATGCCTGGATGCGTTGGGTGACTCTGCAGCCTATTTTACGCCGCATCTTCGGATGCTCGTTCTTGCCGGATCATGATTACGGCAAAGGCGGCAAGGGCTGGCGGGATATCTGGCAAGACCTGCTGTCGTTGATCCTCATCGAACCGGAGGAAGTCAGGCAGGATCTGCTCAACAATTTCGGCGGCGTCCGCATTGACGGAACCAATGCCACGATCATCGGACAGAAGCCCGGCGAATTCATCGCGGACCGCAACGCCATCACGCGGGTCTGGATGGACCACGGGGTTTGGCCGTTTGCGACTACCCTT
>JADFYF010000087.1 GCA_015233165.1 Candidatus Omnitrophota bacterium | reverse complement strand
ATTCACTAAGTATCGGAGCTCTCCTGGGGGGATGTGCCGGAGCTGCTGTCGGCATGGCGATGTATTATGGGCTTGTGAAGATTCCAACTAAGAAGATTTTTAGTGTGACCAGTTGGCTTCTGGTTTTTCTCGTCGCGGGGATGGTCTCATCGGCTTTTGGGTATTTAGCGGCGGCTGGCAAGGTTCCAGAATTGGTGACGACTCTTTGGGATACGTCGTGGCTGGTTTCAGAAGACAGCATTCTAGGTAAGGTTCTGCATATTTTAGTCGGGTACAGTGAACGGCCTTCAGGGATTAAATTTCTAGCGTTTGTATTAACGATCGCAGGATTAACTGGGGCATTGAGGTTTTACGGGAAGGCTCCAGCCTCTCGTCCTAAGGTCGTCTTGATGGTTGTCGGTTTTGCTGTTGTGTTCTGTAGCCTGGGGTATTCTAAAATCGCCTTGGCCGATGATACCAAGATCTATTCTCCTCTCGTTGTTAAAGGGGAAAAAGAAATTGAAGTGCAAGGTTCCTATGATTTTGATCGCCGCGCAGACAAAAAAAATGCCCGCGCCCAGCAATATGCCTTAGGCTACGGGGTTACGGATTGGTGGGCCACGGAGATTAACGGAAGTATGGAGCAGTCTTCGGATGAAGAGGGAGCGATGTCTAAGCCGATATTTAAACATTTGAGTTGGGAGAATCGTTTTCAATTGACGCAACAAGGGCAGTATTGGGTCGATGTCGGAGCGTATCTGGAATATGAACAGACGTTTAGACACGACCAGACGAATAATGTAGAAGCCAAGATTTTGTTAGAAAGAACAATGGATCGTTTCGTCCATACGGTTAATTGGATCATGGAAAAGGAAGTCTACGCCTATACTGGAAAGACCAAATCTCCTGAAGCCAGGGTGGCTTGGTCGAGTAAATATTTATTTAAGCCGTATCTGCAGCCTGGGATTGAATATCATGCGGATTTTGGAGAAGTGCGCTTGCATCATCCGTATCAGGAACAAGGGCATCAGGTCGGACCGGTTCTTTATGGCAAGATTGGGCATATCCGATATGATTTAGGATTTCTTTTTGGAATATCCAGGGGTGCTGCCGACGGGGAGCTTAAATGGGTTATGGAGTATGAGTTTTAAATGAGGACGTCGTTTATTTATTGTTTTTATGCTTGAGATATTCGTAAACGGCAGGAATCAGAGAAATCACCACAATCGCTAGAATCACCACCGAGAAGTTTTTGGCCACCCAGGGAAGATTTCCGAACCACCAGCCAGATCCCAATCCCACAGAGACCCATAATAATCCGCCGGCTAGATTATAAAGAGCAAACTTTTTGAATTCCATCTTCCCTGCTCCGGCGAGAAATGGAGCGATGGTGCGCAGAATGGGAAGGAAGCGCGTTAGAATGATGGCCTTGGGTCCGTACGTTTCAAAGAACGCGTGAGTTCTTTGAATGTGCTCCGGTTTGATTAGCTTTTGATCAGAGGATTGAATGACTGCGACCATGCGTGTTCCGACGAAATAGTTAAGCATGTTTCCTAAAATGGCTGCCGCACATAACAAGACCCACAAGAATTCCAGATTCAGCGTATGGTTGGCGGCGAGAGCCCCTAAGACAAACAAAAGAGAATCTCCGGGGAGAAAAGGCAGAACGACCAGCCCTGTTTCGCAGAAGATGACCGCAAAGACAATCACATACGTCCAGTTGCCGCACGAAGAACTCAGATGGCTGATGGAGTGATCAAGATGCAAAAAGATATCGAGGAAGTCTTTTAAGTGTTCCATATGGAAGGTATATTAAGGGCGTTTATTTAAAAAGCAAAAAGAATCTCTAATTAATCATAAATTAATCAAAGGTTGCAGACGTCATCAATGACGTCTCTACGTAAAGGATTGAAAAGGAATTAACAAAAGATATAATGCAAACATGAAATACATCAAATGGATTTTTATATTAGGTGGCGTGGCCCTTATCGGGTTCTTTGTGATCCGCCATTTTTATCAGGAAGAGATCTTAAGACGAATCATTACCCGTCTGGAGGCTAATTCGCGTGCTGCTGAAGTTCTAGTGTCAGGCATTAATTACAACGAAGAGCTTAAAAAGAATTTCACGACGATCAAGTTTTTGGAATACGACAGTCGGGGGGAGGCCCTTACTCCTAAATATTTCATATTTCCTGGCAATATCATTCAGTTTCAGTCGCTGGTGGTTCGTTTTGATGACAAGTTTGTGGCTGCCGGCGATCGTTTACGCGGTAAAAGCGTCTATTTGTTTTGGAAGGTTTTTTGTCTAGATGGGGCGAACACCAAGGAATTTTCTATTAGCGATGTGGAGGAGGTTCCCCAGGGATACAAGACGGCTAAAAAGACCAGCGCTTTCGAAGATCAGTTTTGGCATCAGTTTTGGCGATACGCTTTTGATAAAGGGGCTGCGGCAGGAGTGGGAGTTAAGAATGTCCAAATTGAAGCCCCTGGAACTATGTTTATTCCGGGATATTTGTATACGATCAAGATTGAGCATAACGGCGGCCTGAGAATCGATACGACACCGCTACCGGAGATATTAAAGGGAGAAAAGATTTTACTCGTTATTGTCTTTTTAAAAAAGCGGATGTGTTACAAATTCTCTAAAATCATCCCCACATCGACGTAATTCTTGATCAGTCGATGGGCTTCGAGAATTTTATCTTTATCTGTCTTTTGAATCTTGCAGGTTAAATTCTCAATAGCAGCGGCAATGGTATAGGTGTCCTCTTCGGAATAAAGAACCGGGATGCGGCTGTCTTTTAAAAGACCTGCAATCTTAGGCCCCGGAGTCAATCCTCCGGTCAAAATAAGACCCGCCACTTTAACATTTTTACCTTCTTTTAAAAGATAGGACGACACCGCGACCAGCATATTATCGACACGGTCTCCCGATGTAATGACCAAGGCCCCGTCTCTTAAATGACCAATCATGTTATACGGTTCCATCGCCGCCACAATCGCATCATAGACCCGCGTATGAATATTTTCTTCTCCTGAAAATACCTTCAAGTTCAACCGTTCCCGAATCTGATCCACCGTCGGAGCGCTCAACAGAGGAATTTCCGGGATCACACCCAAAAGACGGATCCCTTTTCTTTCCAGTCCTTTTCCGACGATACTTTTAATCTTCTCTAATTTATCCGGAAGAACCTTATTCACAATAACGCCTAACACTTCCACCTTGCACATATCAAAAAGGGCTTTGTTTAACATAATTTCATCAATGGAGCGGCCTATCCCTCCCTGAGAGACGATGATGACCTTGGATCCAAGAAGAGCAGCCACATCCGCGTTAGAACAGTCAATCACGGACCCCACCCCCGCGTGCCCTGTTCCTTCAACAATGATGGCATCCTTATTTTTAATCAGCGTCCGAAAAGAGGTGTTAATTTTATCCTGAAGTTCCTGTTTTTGAGGATTAAGGATATATTTCTCCGTGTACCCACGACCAACGGTGACAGGACTCATCTCCTTGATATGCCTCTTGCAATGATAAACCTCCCCAATCAAATAGGAATCTTTATCAATCGATTTTTCTTCGTAGGTAACGGTCTCCTGCCCGACGGGTTTCATGAACGTTGTCCTGATCTTGCGTTCCTGAAAACTTTTAAATAAACCTAACGAAAGCGTCGTCTTCCCGGCGTTCTGATGGATGGCAGAAATAAAGATGTTCTTGAGATTTTTCATAGAAGGCTAAAGTCTTTTGGCTAAAGCTTGAGGAATTTCATCAGGAAAATCAATGACGGTAACACCGGCATCCCTGAGGATTTGTATCTTGGCTTCGGCGGTGGATTCGCCGGAAGAAATAATAGCGCCGGCATGCCCCATCCGCTTACCCACAGGCGCCGTGCGTCCGGCAATGAAAGACACGACAGGTTTGGTGACGTTGCGTTGAATGAAATCTGCCGCTAACTGTTCGTCTCCGCCGCCGATCTCACCAACCATAACAATCCCCTTGGTATCAGGATCCTCCTGAAACATCTGAAGAATATCGACGAAGCGTGTCCCGATAATGGGATCCCCTCCTAAACCAACACAGGTGCTTTGTCCCATGTTATTCACGGATAAATTATAAACAACTTCATAGGTCAAGGTTCCCGAGCGAGACACGACACCAATAGAACCCTGCTTATGAATATGACCAGGCATGATTCCAATCTTACTTTTTCCAGGAGAAATCAACCCAGGACAGTTAGGACCAATCAAACGACAGGAGCTGGCATTCAAAGCTTTCTTGACTTCCACCATGTCGATCACAGGAATACCTTCGGTAATACAAATAATCAGATTAATGCCACTAGCAATATCTTCTAAAATAGCGTCTTTAGCAAATTTCGCCGGTACATAGATAACCGCGGCATTAGCTCCTGTTGCCTCTTTCGCTTCTTTAACAGAATTAAAAACAGGAATCGTCTCTACGTTCTGTCCGCCCTTGCCTGGGGTTACGCCACCGACCACCTTGGTGCCATATTCCAACATTTGTTTAGCATGGAAGGATCCATCACGACCGGTGATGCCCTGAACGATAACCTTTGTATTTTGATCAATTAAGATGGACATATTTTTTACCTACAATGTCGTTCCTGAATGTTTTCCCCTCGTGCCGGGGACTTCCTGTTGGTCGTATTCGGGAACCTAGAAATTTAGCCAACCCTGGATCCCCGACAAAAGCATTCGGGGATGACAACAACCCTACTTTGTTAATTTAACTGCCTCTGTGACAGCTTGACGCATCGACGAATACGTCGTCAATCCTGCCTTGGCCAGCATCTCTTTCGCAATGGCTTCATTGGTTCCCGTTAAACGGATGACCAAGGGCACGGGCATTTTAATTTGGTTTAATGCTTTTAGAATACCGGTAGCAATATCATCACAGCGGGTAATGCCGCCAAAAATATTAATCAAAATGACTTTAATATCAGGATTGCGCAAAATAATCTTCAGGGCATTGAGCACCTTCTCCGGATTGGAACTACCGCCGACATCAAGGAAGTTGGCCGGAGTGCCTCCCAAAAGATTCACAGCGTCCATGGTTCCCATCGCCAGACCTGCCCCATTGACAATGCATCCGACATTGCCTTCTAACTTCACAAAGCTTAATCCTTTGTCCTTAGCCTCAAGCTCATCGGCATCATCATATTTCAAATCACGCAGCTGGGAGACCTTTTCCTGACGGTAAAGGGCATTGTCATCAATAATGACCTTGGCATCAGCCGCAATCAAATTTCCCTCGCCATTGATCGCAAAGGGATTGATTTCTGCTAAGGAACAATCTTTTTCAAAAAATAATTTAACTAATTTAGCAATAATGGAGGTGGCGCTTTTCTGAAGGCGGGTATCAGGAAAAATCTGAGCCGCTACCAGGGCCCAGCGACGTTCGTCGAGGGTCTTTTCACCTTGAAGATAAAACTTTAGAATTTTCTCGGGATTGGTCTTGGCTGTTTCTTCAATCTCAACTCCGCCTTCGGCAGAAATAATAATGACCACATCGCCTTTAATATTATCGATGGTCACCGCCACATAGTATTCTTTTTGGATATCAATGGCCTTGGCAACCAGGATGAGATCTACCGTGTAGCCTTTGATAGTTAGGGCCTTGATGCGATTGAACTCAGAAACCAATTCAGCTTCCTGAGAGACAACCTTAACCCCGCCAGCCTTACCGCGACCGCCGACTAAAACCTGGGCCTTAATGACGACGGGAAAACCTAGCTTCCTGGCAATCTCAAGAGCCTCCCCAGACGTTTGAGCCACGCCGCCTTGAGCGACAGGAATTTCAAATTGTGCGAATAAATCTCTGGCTTGATATTCGTGGATTTTCATAACGGATAGATAGTATCATAATTTCTAAAAATGCCATTAAAAAAGGAAAAAATCTCTTACCGTCACTCTTAAATAAAAATCTCCTTAAAAAACTGCTGCATCTCATCCCAAGATTTCACATCCGCCTCTTTGTTATAGAGGGCTCCCTTGATTTCTCCCGTGTTGGCGGGATTTGTAAAGGCGTGCTCTGCGCCGGGATAAAGAACAACCCGATAATTGACTTTTGCCTCCTTCATTTCTTTTTCTAATTCCGCAACTTCTAAGGCGGGAGCAAACGGATCGGCGGCCCCATGCAAAACTAAAACACGCCCCTTAATATTCTTGGCATCCTTAGGCGTCGGTGAACTTAAGCCTCCATGAAAACTGACAACACCTTTAACATCAGCACCCGCACGGGCTAGTTCCAAAACAGCTGTTCCTCCAAAACAATAACCAATGGCGGCTAGTTTTTTCGTATCCACATTCCCTTGACGCTTAAGCTCTTCTACCCCAGCCACAACCCTTTGACGCAACAGGGACCGATCCCCCTTATAGCGACCAGCCTGCTCGCCGGCATCCTTTATGGTTTGAGGCCTGATCCCCTTACCATAAATGTCAGCCGCGAACGCGACATATCCTAATTTTGCCAACATATCCGCGCGCATCTTCGCATAATCATTTAGCCCCTTCCATTCATGGACGACTAAAACACCAGGACGCTTACCCGTAAAACTATCATCGTAGGAGAGATATCCCTCGAGGACTGTTGCGCCTTGTTTGTATTCAATAGTTTGGGTTTTAAGAGCGGCGTGGACGACGGAAATTGTTACTAAAAAGAAAATTGTCGTTAATAAAGTTTTTTTCATATTATTCTCTCTTTCTTGGATTCCCTCCCCCTTGTGGGGAGGGCAAGGGAGGGGGACAATATCGATTACTTTAAAATCTTTTCTCCCTTTAATATCTCC
>JADFYF010000086.1 GCA_015233165.1 Candidatus Omnitrophota bacterium | reverse complement strand
AGGTAGGGTTTGGAACACTCAAATCGAGGTGCAAGAAAATCCTTCGGAATACGCTATAGTTTCTGGTGCAAGATCTGATTGGAAAACAAATTCAGCTCCTAAAATAGTTATTAGTAATCGTGTTTGGAGAGAATTGTCACCTATTCAGAAAGCTTTTTTACATGGACATGAAACAGGCCATATTGTTCTTGAAGCAGGTTTACGTGAGGCTGATTTTGTCCAGGAGAAAGCCGGAAGACAAATGCATGAAGATTTGGTTCCTCAAGCATTTGAGGCTCTTCAAAGAAATGAAATAGGGGCAGATCAGTTGGGAAGTCTTGCTGTTCGATTGTTATACAAAAGGAATCCTCATTTATTAGGAGAAGGAAAAACAGAGCAGGATTATTTACAGGATGCTTCTAAAATATTTCAGATCCTCAGTGATTTAAAGATGCCTTCGGGAGATCTGTATTTTGGTAAAGAAGTTATTTATCACCCGAAGGATCAAGAACGTGTAGCATCGATTTGTTCATCAGGAGATATTTCCTTGGAAGAATCAATTAGAAGGTTTTATAAGTTTCGACAAAATGAGGGATTGGGAGGGAAATTAGTTGAAAATGACTATATCATTTTTGCTGGTAAGAAATTCAAGGATCTTTTATTAGCTTCGATTTTAGAAAATACCATTAGTCCAGGAGGAGTACTTGAGAATTCCATAGATGAGCCTCAGCAGCAAAAGAAAAAGGAGCTCGGTGGTATCGATTTTAACTCTGAGAAGATGAATTTAGAGACGCGAAATCAAGGTGGTGAAATCAAATTTAACCTCGATTCGGCACAGCTTGCCCAGCTTCAGAATGCCCCTGGTTTTACACCAGTGATTATTAACATCCAGCCGATAACAGACTTACCAATGTTTCTCGGGATTTCGGAAAAAACTGGTAATTCTTTGACTGTAGGGTAGAATAAGATACAAATCAGCGAGGGAAAGATGAGTGATTTAGATAAAATTAAACAAGTTCTGAAAGAGAATAAGTCTGATCTTAAGAGGGATTTTAGGATTAAACAGTTGGGCATATTTGGTTCTTATGTTCGTGGAGAGCAGAAGAAAAACAGCGATGTAGATATCTTGGTTGAATTTAGCCAAACTCCAGGGCTGTTTGACTATATGAAAGCTGAGAATCATTTAAGCAGTATGTTAAAAAAACGTGTCGACTTAGTCATGAAAGGTTCATTAAAATCAGCCATTGGAAAACATATCATGCGTGAGGTTATTTACGTATGATTCGTGAGTATAAAGATTATTTGGTCGATATTATTGATGCTATTAAACACCTGCCTAAAGTAAAACCTTTGCTACAAGCTATCCTCAATGATCTGGCGTAGTGTATTATGACTGAAGATGAATTGATTCTCATTCACATTCTGCAATGTTCCCGCAGTGAGTTGTACCTTCGAAAACCTCAGTTAACTATTAAGCAGCAAGAACAAGTGGAAACTTATAAGTCTCGTCGGCAAAACGGTGATCCTTTGCAGTATATATTAGGTGTCGCTAATTTCATGGGGCTGGATTTTAAGGTGGATTCGCGGGTGCTTATTCCTCGTCCAGAAACAGAGATTCTCGTTGATGAGGCGATTCAAAGAATGAATCCTGTGAAGGATGCAAAGATTTTAGATCTTGGAACAGGTTCAGGAAATATTACTGTCTCATTGGCCAAGTTCTTGCCTGAAGCCCATGTCACGACGGTGGATATATCTAAGGATGCTTTGGATGTGGCCCGTGAAAATGCGTTAAGGCATGGGGTTAATGGGCGTATTAATTTTGTTCAGGCAGATATGATGGATTATTTAACCGCAGGGACGTCACAACTACAGTTTGATTTAATTATTTCCAACCCCCCCTACATTCCAGAAGACCAGATGAAGACGCTTCCTAAGGATGTTTTGCAGGAGCCCGAGCTGGCATTAAAAGCAGGAAAAGATGGTTTAATATTCTATCGAGATATAATACAATATAGCCCGTCGTTGCTTCGTCAGGGGGCTTATCTGATGATGGAGTTTGGTGATGATCAGGGCTTTGCCATTCAAGAGTTGCTTTTGAAGCAAAAAGATTTTATTCATATTCAGATGATTAAGGATTTAGCCGGTCGTGACCGGATTATGTGTGCACAGAAAAGATAAGGGAGTTGTTCATGGAGAAATTTGTTATTGAAGGTGGAATGCCATTAAAAGGGGAGATTAAGGTCAGCGGTTCTAAGAATGCAACCTTGCCTATTCTAGCAGCGACGTTGTTGACCGACGGTGTTTGTGAAATTCGTAATGTTCCTAAATTGCGTGATACGATGACGATGTGCAAGTTACTTCGCACCTTAGGTAAGACGGTAGAAATTGCAGGGAACAAGGTCACCATCTCAGGGAGTGCCAATACGCATGTCGCCGACTATAAGTTGGTCTCGACGATGCGTGGTTCATTTTGTGTTCTTGGTCCTTTGTTAGCCAAGTTAGGTAAGGCGAATGTTTCGATGCCCGGGGGTTGTGTTATCGGTGTTCGCCCGATTGACCTGCACTTAAAAGGTATTTTAGCGTTAGGCGCTAAGGCGGATTTTGAAGGTGGAAATGTGATTGCCAGCGCTCCTAAACTCAAAGGGTCTCAGATGTATTTAGGAGGAACCTTTGGATCTTCCGTGTTAGCGACGGCCAATGTGATGTCGGCGGCTTGTCTGGCTTTGGGAGAAACAATTATTGAATGCGCGGCGTGTGAACCTGAGATTGAAGATTTGGGAATTTTTTTAAATAGTATGGGCGCTAAGATTCAGGGACATGGAACGCCTCGGGTGGTGATTCATGGCGTGAAAAAGCTTAACGGAACAAGTTATAAAATGAGTTCCGATCGTATTGAAGCCGGAACGTTCTTGTTGATGGCAGCGGCCGCTAAGAGTGATATTCTCGTCAAAGAAGCGAACTATGATCATCTGTGGGCGTTGAATGATAAGCTGACGTCGATTGGTGTCGATGTGAAGAAGGACGGGCATGATATCCGTGTGCGTTGCAAGAAGACACTGAAACCGGCGAATATTGTTACCCATCCTCATCCTGGTTTTCCGACGGACTTGCAGGCGCAGTACATGGCATTGATGGCCATTACGCCGGGTGTTAGCATCATTACCGACCGCGTTTTTCCGGATCGTTTCATGCATATTGCAGAATTGAATCGGATGGGCGCTCAAATTCGTCGTGATTCCGGAAGCGCTATTGTCGAGGGTGTGAAGCATTTATACGGAGCTCCTGTAATGGCTTCTGATTTACGAGCCTCGGCGGCCTTAGTGATTGCCGGACTTGTGGCTAAGGGAAAAACAGAAATTTATCGCATTTATCACCTGGATCGTGGGTATGAAACCCTGGATCAGAAATTGATTCAAATTGGGGCCAAAGTGTTTAGAGAAAAAGAATAATGAAAGGTGTCATTCCCGCGAAGGCGGGAATCTAGAACTTCTGGATCCCCGATAAAAACATTCGGGGATGACAATTTAGTTTATGATCCTAATGATTGATAATTACGATTCCTTTACCTACAACCTCGTCCAATATTTTGGCGAGTTAAAGGCTGATATGAAGGTGTTTCGTAATGATGCTTTAAGCATTGCGGATATTAGGCGGATGAAGCCGCAGAAGATTGTAGTGTCTCCGGGGCCAGGTCGTCCTGAAGATGCGGGGATTTCCGTTGATATTATTCAGAAATTAGCAGGAGAGATTCCTATCCTTGGTGTGTGCTTGGGACATCAGGGGATTGGGTATGCGTATGGAGCAAAGATTATCAATGCTAAGAAGTTGATGCATGGTAAGACGTCGAAGATAGAACATAATGGCAAGGATCTTTTTAAAGGTCTTTCTCATCCTTTTGAAGCCACTCGGTATCATTCGTTAGTGATTGATCGTCAAACAATTCCTGATTGCCTTGAAATCACAGCCTGGACGATTGACGATCAGGAAATTATGGGTGTGCGTCATAAAACCTTACCTGTCTGGGGAGTTCAATTCCATCCGGAGTCGATTTTGACGACGGAAGGTAAGGCAATCCTCAAGAATTTTCTGTCACTCTAATGCGCAACTATATCGAAAAAATTAATAGCAGTCGCAATCTGACCCACGAAGAGATTACTGTTGTGATGGAGTTAATCGTCTCTGGTCATGCATCTTCCGATGATATCTCAGATTTTCTTCTGGCTTTGAATTCCAAGGGTCCGACGGTGGAAGAGATTACTGCGTGTGCGTTGATCATGCGTAAGTTTGTGGTGCCTATTAAGACCAGGCACGAGGTTGTTCTCGACACCTGCGGCACCGGCGGAGATCATAAGGGAACCTTTAATATTTCAACGGTAGCCGCATTTGTGATCGCTTCTTGCGGAATCGCCGTGGCCAAAAATGGGAATCGTTCTGTTTCCAGTCAATGCGGCAGCGCCGATGTTTTAGAAGCCTTAGGGATTAATGTAAATTTAGATGAACGATTAGTTGGTCAATGTTTGGATAAGGTGGGGATTGCGTTCTTGTTTGCCCAAAGGCTTCATCCGGCCATGAAGAATGTGGCGCCGATTCGAAAAGCCTTAGGGGTAAAGACGATCTTTAATGTTCTAGGTCCTCTGACAAATCCTGCCTGCGCCACTCATCAGATCGTCGGTGTTTATAGTCGGGATTTAGTGGAGCCTTTGGCTCAGGTGCTAATGAATTTGGGGTTAAAACGTGCCCTGGTCGTTCACGGGGATGATGGTTTAGATGAGATTACGACGACGGATCGAACCTTTATTGCGGAATCAAATGGCAGGGATGTTGTTTCCTATGATATTGATGCTCAGGAGTTAGGGGTACCCAGAGCCATGGGGGAAGATTTAAAAGGCGGAGATAAATTTTTTAATGCCGCTATTCTTGAGAATATTCTTAAGTCTCACAAAGGCCCTAAGAGGGATATTGTTCTGGTGAATGCCGCCTACGGTCTTTACACCGCAGGCGCTGTTGAGAATATCTCACAAGGTTTTAAAATGGCCGAACACGCCCTTGATTCTGGTCGGGCCTATCAGAAATTAGAAGAGTTAAAGGAGTTTACGAGTCGTGTTTAATGATTTTTTAAAGACCATTGCTAAACATAAATTAGAAGATTTGAAATCTAAGGAAGCGTATTACGCGAATCTTAAGAGAACGATGAAGCCTCAGGGCAATCGTCGCTACGAGATTTTTAAGAAAGCTATTTCTCGACCAGGTCAGATGAATCTCATTGCGGAAATTAAAAAGGCGTCTCCTTCGGCCGGTTTGATTCGTGAAGATTTTGATGTGGCCAAAATTGCTAAAGCCTATGTGGAGAATAAGGCAGCGGCTATTTCTGTTTTGACCGAAGATAAATATTTCTTGGGCAAGTTTGCCTATCTTCAGAAGGTGAGCGATGAATTTGCCGTACCGACTTTGATGAAGGATTTTATTATTCATGAGCATCAGATTTATGAGGGATCGTATTATGGGGCTTCTGCTATTTTGCTGATTGTGGCGATGCTTTCGGATGCCCAGTTAAAAGAACTCACGGATGTGGCCTATTCATTTGGGTTAGATTGTCTGGTGGAAGTTCATGATGAAGCGGAAATTGAGCGGGCGCTGGAGGCTGATGCGGAAATCATTGGTGTCAACAATCGTAATTTAAAGACGCTGAAGGTGGATATCGAGAACTGTCAGCGGATGATGAAGTTGATTCCTCAGGGGAAGATCATCGTGGCGGAAAGTGGACTTAAGACGAGAGAAGATATTCAAAGAGTACAGGACGCGGGGGCGCATGCTGTTTTGATTGGTGAGACCTTTATGCGATCGCAAAACATCGGAGAAAAAATCAAAGAGGTTATTGGGACTTAATTATTAGTGTCATCCCCGAATGTTTTAGTCGGGGATCCAGAGTTTAGCAAGTTCTAGATTCCCGACAAAAGCATTCGGGAATGACAAAGCTATTAATCATTTATGTTTAAGGATTGGAGCAATATATGATCGTTCGAACAAAGGTGTGTGGAATTACCAATGAAAAGGATGCCCTTAAGGCGGCTAATTTAGGGGCCTGGGCGGTGGGTTTTATTTTTTATAAGAAGAGTCCTCGGTTTATCAGTCCTTTTAAAGCGAAGAAAATTATTGAGCAGTTGCCTCCGTTTATAACGCCCGTCGGTGTTTTTGTGAATCATAATCTGGGTGCTATGCGCGACATTATTAGTCATACCGGTATTCGTGTGGCGCAGTTGCACGGCGATGAAGATCATCATTTTTGTCATCGTTTAAAACGCTATCACGTGAGCATTATTAAAGCCTTTCGAGTCGGTCCTGAATTTTCTGTGGCGGATGTCGAACCATATAAGGTGGATGCCTATTTATTTGATACCTACAGCAAGGATGAGTTTGGTGGAACAGGACAGACGTTTGATCATAATCTGCTGCGGGATGTAAAGTCTTTCAATGTTCCTTTGATTCTTTCCGGCGGGTTAACCAGTCAGAATGTTATTGCCCCGATTAATGAATTCAGACCCTATGCCGTCGATGTCAACAGCGGGGTTGAAGAATCTCCGGGAAAAAAAGATCACGGGAAGATGAAGGAATTTATTGATATTGTCAGCTACATCACAGGGCCAAAGGTTAAAGAATCCTAGAATCCATGCGTACGCATATCCCAAAGATTGATATTCCGACCATCATTCACCTAAGTGGTGAAGAGATTCGCAAGTTCTTGGCCACGGCTAGTCCTGATGATTTTCGGGGTGAGGCAAAGGCGGCCATTACCCTTTATCGTAAGGATCCTACCCTTTTTACAGATAATCATTTGGTGGAGTATGGTCGCAACATCGAGC
>JADFYF010000085.1:2694-7065 GCA_015233165.1 Candidatus Omnitrophota bacterium | reverse complement strand
AAGTCGAGTAAAGTTGCATGATAAAGATATTCTGGCCATTTTTGAAGCCATACGCCGGCTTATGGGAACGTCAGTTACTGCTGATTATTACAAGCGAACCAAGGTTGGATTTATTGTAGAAAAATGACAATTTTATCATTTTAAAATAGGATATGTTGGAAGTCACAATTTGTGACTTCCAACAAGGGCTTGACAAATTTCTGGTAGGGTGGTATATTAGCAATCGCAAGTTAAGAGTGCTAATAGTCAGAATCAACAAAGAGGAGAAATCCTCTTTTTTAAGGCTTAAGAATTAGCAGTCATAACGTAAGAGTGATAACAATAAACCAACAAAGGAGGTCAGTATGTCATTAATTCAATTTCGTCGTAACCCAACAGAGGCTTGCAGGGACCTTAATGAAGAGTTCTTTACTTCCTTCTTTCCTGCAATGGAAAAATCTCTTGGAAGAAATGCTTTGCAGGGATTTTCAGCCTTGGATGTGTCAGAAGAAAAGGAGAGCTACACGATTAAGGTAGATTTGCCTGGCATCAAGAAAGAAGGCGTGCACCTTTCGTTTGAAAGTGGTATTTTGACTATAGAAGGTGAACGTAAGGATGAAACTGTAGAGAAGGATAGGAATTATCATCGTGTGGAACGTACCTATGGTCGTTTTGTTCGATCCCTGAATCTGGGAACCGGCGTCGACTCGGATAAGATTCAGGCTAATTATAAAGATGGAGTTCTTGAAGTGATCGTGGCTAAGTCTGAAAGGGCTAAACCTAAAGCCATTGATATTAAAGTAGCGTAAGAAGCTATTCCCCTCCCCTTGTGGGAGGGGCTAGGGGAGGGGCAAATGGTTAAACCATTTATTATACCCCCCTCCCTCGCCCTCCCCACAGGGGGGAGGGAAGAACAGGATAAAATATGAATCAACAACCGGAACAAGATATTCAAAAACCATTAGAGAAATTTGGGAAGGACTTAACGGATCTTGCCAGTAAGGGAAAATTAGATCCTGTGATTGGGCGTGAGGAGGAAATTCGTCGCGTGATCCAGGTCTTGTCCAGACGGACAAAGAATAACCCTGTGTTAATTGGCGAGCCGGGAGTTGGTAAAACGGCGATCGTGGAAGGTTTGGCGCAGCGCATTTTCACAGGAGATGTTCCCGAGGGCTTAAAGAACAAGAGGGTTGTTGTTCTAGACATGGGAGCTCTCGTGGCTGGTGCAAAGTTCAGAGGAGAATTTGAAGATCGCTTAAAAGCTGTTTTAAAGGAAGTGGAGGGTGCAGATGGATCCATTATTTTATTCATTGATGAGCTACACACGATTGTCGGTGCAGGTCGGGCCGAAGGGTCGGTGGATGCCGCTAATTTGCTTAAGCCTGCCTTAAGCCGTGGGATGTTGCGCTGTATTGGAGCAACAACCTTGGATGAGTATCGTTTATATATTGAGAAAGACGCGGCTTTGGAGCGTCGTTTCCAGCAAGTTTTTGTTAGTGAGCCTACCGTCGAGGATACCATTGCCATCTTGCGCGGGCTTAAGGAAAAATATGAAGTGCATCACGGGGTTCGCATCAAGGACTCGGCGATTATTGCGGCGGCTGTGATGAGTCAGCGTTATATCACTGAGAGATTTTTGCCGGATAAGGCGATCGACTTAATCGACGAGGCCGCTTCACGTCTGCGTATTGAAATTGACAGTATGCCGTTAGAGCTGGATCAAAATGAGCGGGAGATTCGTCGACTGGAAATTGAGCGTCAGGCGTTAAAGAAGGAAACCGATGTGGCTTCCAAGGATCGCAGCCATAAGATCGAGGATGAATTGGCTCGACTGAAAGAATTGAATAAGAAGATGCGCGTGCGCTGGCAGGCGGAGAAAGCGGTTATTGACCGTATTCGAAAGACCAAGGCTGAGATCGAAGATCGCAAGCTCGAAGAGGCTAAGGCGGAGAAGATTGGTGATCTGGGCAAGGTGGCTCAGCTTCGTTATGGAGTTCTTGTCGAGTTACAGAAAGAATTGGATCTGAAAAATAAAGAACTCTCTGCTCTTCAGAAAGACGGAGGGATGCTCAAGGAGGAAGTTGACGATCAGGATATCGCCGAGATTATTTCTAAGTGGGCGAAAATTCCTTTATCGAAGTTGATGCAGGCGGAGACAGAGAAATTAGTGGAGATGGAAGCTGCTCTTAAGAAAAGAGTGGTCGGTCAGGATAAAGCGATCGACGCGATTGCGGCATGCATTCGCCGTTCCCGTACAGGTTTAAGCGATCCTAACCGCCCTCTGGGTTCCTTTATTTTTGTCGGTCCTACCGGCGTCGGGAAAACAGAACTGGCCAAGTCGCTGGCCTGGTTTCTTTTTGACGACGAGAATGCCATTATTCGTATCGATATGAGTGAATATATGGAGAAGCACAGCACTTCAAGATTATTGGGAGCGCCTCCGGGCTACGTGGGTTATGATGAAGGTGGTCAGCTGACGGAAGCAGTGAGACGTAAACCGTATGCGGTGGTGCTGTTTGATGAAATCGAAAAAGCCCATCCAGATGTCTTTAATGTGCTGTTACAATTGTTGGACGATGGACGGCTGACAGATTCGCAGGGTCGTGTGGTTAATTTCAAGAATACGATTGTCATTATGACGTCCAATATCGGAACTTCTGAAATTGCAGAGATGACGGATCAGCGTGAGATTGAAAAACATATTCAACGCGCCTTGCAGGGGCATTTTCGTCCGGAGTTTCTTAACCGCGTCGATGAAACGATTGTCTTTACACGTTTAGGTAAGGATCAGATCAAGAAGATCGTCGAGATTCAATTAGGGATTTTAAAGGCTCGTCTTCAGGTGAAGAATATTACCCTGGATGTGACAGAGGCAGCTAAGGATACGCTGGCTCGTCAGGGGTATGATCCTGTTTATGGAGCGCGGCCTTTAAAGAGAACCATTCAAAGTCTGGTCCAGGATCCCATTGCGCTTCGTTTGTTGCAAGGAGAGGTAAAGGAAGGTCAGAAAATCCTCGTCGATGCGCAGGGGGAAGATTTAATTATTACGGTTTAAATGGTAGGGAACGGTCCTGCCTACCGGCAGGCAGGCGTGATCGTTCCCTACATATAACGAAAGGAGAAAAAAATGAATTATTCAATGTTATCAAAGATTGTCTTAACAAAAATTATCATCACAAGCTCCTTGCTTCTGATGCCTTCAGGCGCCCACGCCGATGATACGGCGGAGTTAAAGAATCAGGTGGCTACACTATCTCAGAAGGTGGCGGATTTAGAAAAACAATTGGCCAGTCAGAATAATCAGGGCAATGTTTATCACCCAAGGCCAGTGACGGTGCAATATGTCAATGCCATGGACCCGCTGGATCCTTTGGCGCAGATCGAAATGATGCATCGTCAGATGGGCCAGATGATGAAGGATCAGATGATTGATTTTAATCCTCAGCAGGATATCCAACAGACGCCCGATGCGTATATTGTGACGATGGATATTCCCGGAATGGATAAAAGTAAAATCAATGTCGAGGTTAAAAACGGCCTGCTGTCCGTCTCGGGTGATCGCAGCAGCGAAGTCAAGGAAGATAAACCTAATCAGATGTACCGTCAGGAAAGGTCTTTTGGTCATTTCTATAGGGAACTGGCCTTACCCGAAGATGCCAAATCCGACACCATCGATGCGCAATATAACAACGGAGTCCTGACCGTCAAGGTGCCAAGAGCAAAATCCAATAATCCTGCTGCCAGCGGGCAGAAGATTCTAATTAAGTAATTAAATGGTTTTGGCGCTCTCCCCGGCGCTAAAGAGAGATCAATTATTAACCTATCTTTATTAAGGAGGGGGAGAGATGAGCAAGACAAAGGTTCCAGCCCAAACAGCTATATTCAAAGGTAAACACATCAGAAAGGCTATTCATAATAATGAATGGTGTTTTTCTGTTATTGATGTCATTGAAGTTCTTACCGATAGCGCTATTCCTCGCAGATATTGGAGTGATTTAAAGCGAAAGCTTAAAGGAGAAGGGTTTGATCAACTGTACGAGAATATCGTACAGTTGAAATTGCCCGCTCCTGATGGGAGGTTGAGAGAAACAGATTGCGCTAATACAGAAACAATGTTTCGTGTGATTCAATCCATACCTTCTCCTAAGGCAGAACCTTTTAAACAGTGGTTGGCAAGGGTAGGAAAAGAACGTATCGATGAGATTGAAAACCCTGAACTTGGGATGCAGAGGACTCAGGATTTGTATCAAAAGAAGGGATATCCTAAAGAATGGATAGACAAACGCCTTCGCGGAATTGCTGTTAGGCAAAAATTAACCGATGAATGGGATGATCGTGGGGCTCAAACAGAGTCAGACTATGCTATTTTGACCAATGAGATTATGTTGGGTT
>JADFYF010000085.1:0-2621 GCA_015233165.1 Candidatus Omnitrophota bacterium | reverse complement strand
ATAAGAAACACAAGAATTTAGAGCGTCAGAATTTGAGAGATCACATGACGGATTTAGAGCTGATCATAACGATGTTAGGCGAGGCGACAACAACAAAGATTACTCAGGATAGAGCATCTCAAGGGGTTATTGAACTTAAGAAAGACGCTAAAGATGGTGGAGCTGTCGCCGGAAGAACTCGTAAAGATATAGAAAGTCAGACGGGCATAGAGGTTATTTCAAAGGAGAATTTCTTGCCGCATATTTCTAAGAAGCGCGTTCAGAAATCGACAAGGTAAAAAAATTATGCCACTTCTAGATTCCATCATTCAAACATTTTTACAAGCTGCTCCATACCTGTTGCTGGGTTTGTTTTTCTCAGCGATTGTTCAATCCTTTGTTCCTAAGGCGAAGATTGCCTCCTGGATTGGACAGAACAACTTTCGATCCGTGTTTGTGGCGGCAGCGGCGGGAGTTCCTATGTCGCTTTGTTCCTGTGGGGTTCTTCCGATGGCGATGTCCTTGCGTAAAAGCGGGGCAAGCCGGGGAGCAACGTTGTCCTTTTTAATTTCCACGCCGGAGATTGGTTTGGATTCGTTCATGTTGTCCCTGGCGCTTTTGGATCCCATGATGGCGATCGTTCGTCCTATGGCTGCTTTTGTGACGGCGATGGTGGCCGGCGTGATGGAGAATTGCGTTGACCATTCGGTGGAACAGAAGACAGAAGAAGCTCCCAAAGAGTGTTGTCAGGGTAAGACAGCGCTGGAGCCTCAGTTTTCCTGGCCGCAGAGATTGAGGGAAGGATTTAAGAATTCTTTTGTGACCCTGCTCTCAGAAATGGCGCCGTGGTTGATTTCGGGAATGATTCTCTCCGGAGTGATTTCCTATCTTGTGCCATCGTCGGTGATTGAACAGTTCTTGGGTAAGGGTATGGGGTCGATGGTTCTGATGTTGGTGGCGGGCATTCCTTTATACGTCTGCGCTTCCGCGTCAACGCCGATTGCGGCGAGTTTGCTTTTAAAAGGAGCTTCTCCGGGTGCAGCCCTGGTGTTCTTGTTGGCAGGACCGGCGACGAATGCGACGACGATTCTGATGGTTCATAAGTTTTTAGGCAAGAAGGCGGTGGTGATTTATTTGTTGTCTATCAGCATCTGCGCGTTAGGTTCCGGGATGCTGCTTAATGATTGGTATGCTCACTCCGGGATGGATATTCGTCAGGTGATTGGTCATGCGGGGCAGTGTGTCGATACGACGTGGCAGGCGGTGTCGGCGGTGATTCTGGCCGTACTGATGGGGTATGCGTTGATAAAGGCCAGTTTTAAATGATGGTTGACAAAATCAGGGGGGATGCTATACTTCTAGCAGTCAAACATTGAGAGTGCTAATACAGATTCTCACGACGAGGAACTAAAAACAATGGTCGCTAAACACAATGATATTCAACTGCGTAAAGATAAGATCTTAACGATCGTCATTGGTCATTACATCAAGACGACCGTGCCTGTGGGGTCGCATTTTATTACGGAAGAATACAAGGTGGAGGTTTCACCGGCGACGGTGCGCAATATCTTGGCGGAATTAGAAGAGGAAGGGTATTTAAGTCATCCTCATACCTCTGCCGGACGAGTGCCTACTCAGCGAGGGTATCGTTATTACGTCGATCATCTGATGCATGAGATTCAGCTGTTAGAAGAAGAAAAGAAACGCATTCAGTCTGAACATAAGCGTTATGTGGATCATCTGGAAACCCTGATGGAAAAGACATCCCAGGTGATGACGGATTTGACGAATTACACGAGTATCATCTGCGTGGACGGCTGGGGCAGCAAGATTATTTTAAAAGGAACCAGCCATGTGGTTGGGTATCCTGAAAACACAGATATTTTAAAAATTCAGGCGATTTTGAGAATTCTCGAGGAAAAAGAGAGACTTTTAGCATTAATTAATCGTGACCTGGATCATAAGGTTGAAATTTATATTGGCCACGAAATGGCATTGAAAGAAATGGACGGGTGTTCGCTGGCGGTCTCTAGTTTTGAAAAAGACGGCTTAACCGGACGCATTGCGGTCTTAGGACCAACCCGTATGAATTATGATCGAGTTGTTTCTGCCCTCGACTATATCTCAGACATATTCAGCCACTAGGACTTAAAAGGTAAGGATTGGTTATGGACGAAAACGTTCAAGAGCCCACAGAAGAAACTTTGTCACAACTTGACCCGTCAAAGGCCAGTGAGGATCCCTTGGTCGCAGAATCAGAAGGTAAGGCTGATCCTGTGGAAGGACTGAAGCTGGCATTGTCGGCGGAGAAAGATAAATATGTCAGGCTACTCGCGGAGTTTGATAATATGCGTAAACGTCACGAGCGTGAACGCCTTGAGTTGATTAAATATGCGCATGAAGAAGTGATTATTGAATGTCTGAAACTTTACGATGATTTAGAGCGTTCGGTGAATGCCTTTAAAGCCAAGGAAGGAACAGATGTCAATTTGGTTAAGGGTTTAGAGATGGTGTTTAACAATATGAAGGAATTGATGGGAAAGTACGATGTGAAACCCATTGAGTCGGTCGGAAAACCCTTTGATACAAATGCGCATGAACCGTTGATGCAGGCGGAATCGACCGATTTTCCCGACGGACAT
>JADFYF010000084.1 GCA_015233165.1 Candidatus Omnitrophota bacterium | reverse complement strand
GTCGCGACATTAGAGGTAGAGACGTCTTTACTTTCTATACCAGAAACATTGACCGCTGTAACCTTGAAATTATACGTTATCCCCGCACTTAACCCTGTAATCCAAACCCCAACTGTTTTCGCTGTATTAACATTAAGGGTGCCCAATAGAACATAATTAGTACTCCCTGCTCCTACGGAAAGATATACCTTGTTACGGTTAACATTAGGGCTAATGGACTGAGTCCAACTCAACAACAGCTGGCTTCCTAAATAGTTACTTATACCTAGGTTAGTTGGAGCTGCAACAACTACTTGAGCTATATTAGGCTGTTTTGGTTGTTGAGGTATCGCTATCACCTGTTGTGAATTCGCGCCTTCTCCAACACCGTTAAGTGCTGAAACGACATAATAATAGGTCGTTCCATTAGTGACCAAGGTGTCTGTATACGACGTTCCCGTCATGGAATTAACTATTGTTGTATATGGCCCCCCGCTGACAGTCGATTTCTTGACTCTATAAGAGACTGCCCCTGAAATAGCTCCCCAGGATAAAGCAACAGAAGCATTTCCCGCCGAAACACTGACGGTAGGAGGAACCGCTGCCACCGCCAGAGAAAGTAAATCATTATACAAATTCAACCCATTCAACGATCCTAAACCTGTGGATGCATCATACCCTGTTTGGGCCGGATAAAACTGATTACTGCCTGTGAGGACGTCATGAAAATCATTAGTGTATTTGCTACTATTGGCTAACGGATAAAGCGAGGCATTAAAGAACCCTATCACTCCCTTATTAAGATGTACTCTCGCCTGATTAACCTGCGCTAAAAACGCAGCCCATGTTGGAGCCGCAATGCTAGAACCCCAAAACCCATACCAACGACCAACTCCATTAGGCTTTGTAAAATAAAAAGAATACGCCGTCGAAAGATCCGCTGTCAAAGAAACGTCAGGGACATTACGCATTGTTTTGGATACCTTTGATCCTGTTGCTGACTTTAAGGCTAAAGGCAGCTGATATGACGGAATTGAAAAGAAACGACTAACCCCTCCACCCCCATAGATGGAAGCAATCTCCCCCTTGTAAGATTTGTTGGTATTAATCGACAAGGTCGTAATCCCTACCCCCGTGACATAGGGCTGGGATGCTGGCTCGTCAACGATAGGTTGGTTAGGGTTAGCAGAATTGTTAAAAGCCCCCGCGTCGCCTGAGGCAACAAACACGGCCTGTCCCTGAACTGCCATTTGAGCAAAGATACCATTATCGAACGCTATTGCGGGAGAATACGAATATATAGAACCATCGGGATTAAGCGTTTCTTCTGACCAACCCCAGGAACAACTGACAATCTTTGAAGTATTATCGCTAGCAATCCTGCTCCACTCATTGATCCAACCTTGCACGCTATTTTTGGCTTCATACACATAGATTTTATTGATCGCATTCAGGGCGATACCTATGACCTGCTCGATATCCAGGGTCACTTCATCGCTTCCACTGTTTGGTGATATTGTCGGTTTGCCATCAAACCCATCAATATAAACATTCGAAAGAAGCGCATCATTATTAACCGGAGTCTTAATAAATTGTGCTTCATAATTAAGAATATCCGTTTGCAGATACCCATCCAGTTCAAACAAGGCAATGTTTTGAAGACTACTTGGATCATTAACAGAAGGAAGGTTGTTGAGATTGTACGCAATCTTAACGTCATCAGGAGAAAGGAATCCTAAAGGGCCTGTTCCCATTTGAGGAGTGGCTACCTGCGCATTCGCCTGATCCGTCGCATGAGGAACCGCCTGATGCAAATGCGGCTTAAACCTTACTAAATTGTCCAGCCCCGCAATGGCAGAAACCTTTCCAACAATTTCCGCAGAAATCGTTGGGTCAGCATCCGGAGCAAAAAAAGGTGTTCCGTCGCTATTGTTGATATAGTGATTAATATGCAAACGAAAAAGATGCTCAATGGCCGGCACTGATCCTGATACGGTCAAAACAGTCCCATTCGGTGTCTGCCCTTTAACCGCAAAGCCTCTGGCACTAAAGAAATTCTTGATTTGATTAGCATCCCCTTCGGAGGGGCTAAATTGGCTATTAAACTGCTCAGGAGTTAAAAACTGATGATACAAGGGACTATTGGGATCATAAATTCCATTAAGTAGATCATTTAACTGGGCTTGATTTCGTAAGGGAAGAATAATTTGAAGGTCCAACATTTCATTAGAATACGCATGATACTGAATCTTGGACATGGCCACCTGCGAAGGCACATGAGCGCTTAATGTTCGACTACCATCACTATTATCTTTAAAGAGGCTTATCGTATCTGCGTGTGAGGTTTGAGCGAATGATCCGAGAATAACTATGAATAAAATCTTGAAAAAGAAGGGTAAGAAAACCTTTATATTCCTTGAGGTTCGTTCGACTACCATAGGTTCTCCTGTTATCTACCCTTTAGGTTCGATCCTTTGCGTCGCCAGGTTTCCCTGACTTTGCCCTGTACTCGCTTCAAGCATAACATTTATTGATAGCCAATGCCAATCGGCAGGAAATTGTGAAAAAATCGTGTCATTATTTTACTTTTTCTTACATTTCTATAGGAGCCGTCGGTTCAAAACGAACCTTAGGAATAGGGATCATCAAGACCAGCGGAACACAACAAATAAATAGAAACATCAAAAATATCGAGATGTCATTATACGCCATCATTTCAGCCTGTTGGGTCACCAATCGGTTGACCATGGCCAAAGCCGCATCCTTAGCCTGTCCCAAGGACATTCCCTGATGGTGAAAGAAAGCGACTGTCTGATTAAAAAAAGCAACACAGTTTCGATCAAATAAAGTGATATGCTCAGAAAGGGTCGCGTGATGAATTTGAGTGTTTCTTTCGAGCAAGGTCGCCATGAGGGCATACCCAATATTACCGCCGACCTGCTGAAACAGATTAAATAACCCTGACGCTGAGGTAACATGTTCCTTCTCTAAGGAATTCAACGACAGCGTTGATAACGAAATAAAAATAAAAGGCATCCCCGTTCCCATCAAAAGCAGCATCGGCATGATATTACCCTGACCGGCACTCGTCGCTAAATGAGCCAGCTGAAAATAAGAAATACACACCACCCCAATACCAAAAATCATCAATTTTCGTGGATCAACGATATTGTACAGTTTTCCGACAATAGGCAAAACACACATCAGAGCAATGGCTCGCGGCATCAACACAAGACCTGCTTGATACGCTGGATAATTTAATAATCGTTGAGTAAACTGCGGCAGAATAAATGTGGTTCCATAAAGTGCCACACCAAAGACAAGAACGACAGCCACTCCCATACGAAATTGAGCATTCTTGAAAATCCTGAAATTCACAATCGGTTCTGCAACCGACAACTCCCACACAACCAACGACAACAAACTGACCGCTGTAAAAACAGCCGTCCATATCATCCATGTCGATTCAAACCAGTTTTCCTGTTGTCCTCTTTCCAAGAACACTTGTAAACCTGCCAGACCGACTGTCAGTAACACGATGCCGACGATATCTATTTTCTTTATTCCTCGTCGAAGATACGGTGGATCATGGACAAAGGCATTGACCATTAAGGCGGCCACCAGGCTAAAGGGAATGTTAATATAGAAAATCCACGCCCAGCCATAATGATCCGTGAGCCATCCGCCAAACACAGGACCGATCGCCGGTGCCACCACCACCCCCATCGAGAAAATAGCCATCGCCATCCCTTGTTCTTTGGATGGGAAGGTCTCTCGGATGATGGCTTGCGCCAAAGGCACAAGACTTCCTCCGCCCATCCCCTGTAAAATGCGACACGCAATCATCTCTGGGAAGGTATGCGACATCCCCGCCAGGATAGAGCCAATCGTAAAAATAGCCAACGAAGCCAAATAAAAGTTCTTTCGCCCCATCAGCGTCGACCACCAACCGGCCATGGTCAACATAATGACCGCAGCAATGCTATAAGCCGTCGCCACCCAGGTAATCGCAGACATGTTCTCACCGAAGGTGCCCATCATATGAGGAAGGGCCACATTCACTACACTCATATCCATGACCCCCATAAAGGCCCCGATCATAACCGAAAGGGCTACGATCCATTTACTAGGAGTCAAGTGGCTTTTGTCGACAGATGATGACATAAACGAATACTCGTCTTATTTTAACTCAATGGTAGGAACAACCGACATCCCCAAGGCTAAGGGTTCTTGAACGTCAATGGGATCGTCAAAAACAATTTTCACCGGAACCCGTTGAACAACCTTGATAAAATTCCCCGTTGCATTCTCAGAGGGGAGTAAACTGAATCTCGATCCTGTCCCCTGCTGAAGACTATCCACATGTCCATGGAAAACCACCCCTGGATAGGCATCAATATGGATAGACACCTTCAATCCTGGTCGGATATGGGTCATCTGCGTTTCTTTCAAATTAGCGATGACCCAACGTTCAGGCAAAACAATGGCCAAAAGAACCTGACCCTCCTGGACAAATACGCCTGGCTCAATGGATTTTCGAGTAATAACTCCAGAAGCTGGTGCACCAATTTTAGTATAAGACACATTCAACTGAGCTTGACTGAGTCTCGCTTGAGCCGCCTCCACCTGGGCCTGAGCCGTATGCCAACGAAGAAGAGCCTTATCATACTGTTGTTGAGAAATATCTTTAGTGTCTAACAACTTTTGATAACGCTTTGCATCCTGGCCAGCCTGCCCCAACTCCGACGAAGCAGCACTCAACTCTGCCTTGGCTAAATTCAAACGCACCTGATAATCCCGCCCGTCGATATCACATAGAGGATCCTTAGCCTTAACCTGCATATTATCCTTAATATAAACCTTATCAACATGCCCTGAAACCTTAGGACTAATGACAATAACATCTCCTTCAATATAGGCGTCATCGGTGGTTTCGTGAGTTCCTACATACCATAGACCATACGCCGACAAAAGAACAACGACAACGGTTACTGGGGCCGCCACCTTCCAAAACTTTTGATGAATCTCATTAATTTTCTTAAAGACTTTCTTGACCATATCTGCTTCCTTTAATTTAGGATGGATTTAAATGAAACGATTCTGTTTGACCCAAGGCGGAATAATAATTAAGACGAGCCAAATGATATTGAGTAAGGGCCGTCACATAGAATTGTCGTGAGTTTTCCAACGTGGCCTGAGCATCAACGACAGCCACATTATTACCCACTCCAGCACTATATTCATTCTTAGCCAAATCAACCTCTTTAGAAGCCAGCTCAAGCGCTTCCTGGGCGGCTTTCACTTGTTCGGTGATGGTGGCTAACGTTTGTAAAGACAGCCTCGCATCTTCCTCAACTTGCGTCTTCATATCATCGCGCATCGTCAAAGCTTGATTCTTTAAACTGCGCTGCGCTCGAATGTCTCCTTCAATCAAGCCACCCTCAAAAATAGGCATACGCACATTAAGGGCAATCTGAGCTGCTCGATGAGCATATTTGTTAGGTTCTACCGCCGACTGACCATAATCTCCATAGACCTCAACCCTAGGTAATCTAGTCCGATTGGCTTGGGCTAAAAGATATTGACCATATTTAATCTTTGCTTCGGCAATGGACATTTCGATCCGACCTTTAATGGCAGCGTCGGTAGTCTCTAGAAGCCCCAGAGGTTTTTCTTCAAAGAAATGAATAGAGTCACTCAGATGAAGTTCACTGCCCAACGCTATCCCTGTGATTCTCTCTAGACGGAGATTCGCCGTGTTAACCCCCTGAATGCTTTGTTGTTTTCTCGCTTGATGCACAGCCAAATGCGTCTGAGCCCGGATGAAATCTAGCCTTGTCACAATGCCCGCCTCTAATTGATGTTGAGCTAAACTCGTCAATTGCCCAGCCAACTTCACATCTTCCTCGACGGCTCGTAACTGTTCCTGGGCCTGTAAAACATCCATATACGCCATCACCGCGGCTGTAATCACCTGCTGTTGGGCAAGCTTCTCCTGGAGACGGGCAATGGCCACATCTTCATTCGCCGCCTGAAACTTAGAAATGGCACTTAAATCAAAAATCCGTTGAGTCAGTTGAAAACGCGCGTCAAAGGTATTGAATGGTCCGATGACTCCAAAAGAAGGAAGCCCTTGAGAAGCGAAATTGTCCCAAAAGACTCTGCCCTGCGTCGCTGCCACTGAAATATGAGGGAGTAAATCCGAATCATTCTGCAACCTGCGCCCCTGAGCTTCATGAATTCGTTCTTCAGCGACCTTAAGCATCACATTATTATGCTTAGCCTCATCAATCGCCTGCTGCAGACTTAAATTAAGAGTCATTCCCTGTTCATTGATCCTTTGTAAGGTGCCTGCGGCCCATCCCTGACTCTGAAGAATACTCGTCGCTATAAATATCCCAAGGATAAATCTTCCCCTATAACTATCAAGAATTTTTAATTTCATTAGTCCTATTCCTCAAACGCGTCAACAAATCATTAAATGTTTTCTTCTCATTCACTGTAAACACAGAAAAAATATTCTGCACATGTTTATAATAATCTGGTAATAAGCCTTCCAGCAACTTCTCCCCCTTAGGCAAAATCTTAACCTGATTGACCCTTCGATCATTGGGATCACTGGTACGTTCCACTAACTCTTGTCGCACGAGGCTGTCAACCAGGCCTGTGATATTGGCACGGCTGACTAGTAACAATTGACTAATTTCATTTTGCTTGCAAGACTTATGGGGACTACGGCTTAGGATCATCAGAACCCCAAATCCCGCCCTGGTAATACCATAAGGATCCGTCTGAGTGGCCATATGGCTGGTAATAATATCGAAGGTGTAAATCAAATTTAAGTATATCTCAAGCGAAGGCCAATGAAATTGGGGATAGCTGGCCCCATGCTCCTTAACCCGATTGAAATAATAGTCATCTCTTTGATCAATTGTCTTTGTCTTGGGCATTGCGATCTCCTGTTTTCATAGTAAGGTACAGACCATTCGCCATTTTGTCAACCCATTAACTGTTAAGTAATTAACAACAGTATCCGAATGGGTAAATGTTTAGCTGATTAAGAGGGTTTTATTCCCTCCCCCTCCGTGGGGAGGGTAAGGGAGGGGGTTCAACTCATTAAAAGCTGTGGTTTTAAATCACCTTGACGA
>JADFYF010000083.1 GCA_015233165.1 Candidatus Omnitrophota bacterium | reverse complement strand
GAATTTTCATCATACGCATCTTTCCTCGAGGATATTTCCCTAAAAGCCCCCATTCTTCTTTTTTATCATTAAAGAAATTCATCAAATCATGCTCGTAAGTCAAATTATTGGGATTTTCATTCTCTTTAAGGAATTTCAAATAAACAGCTTTCTGTGTCCCCTTAGGGTAATAAACCAAGGTGCGTCCCAATGGTTCTAATTCCTTTTCATTTTTCTTAGGTTTTTGTCTTAAATCAATTGTCAAATGATCATCCACAACTAAATTGGAGCCAGTTTGGATAATGGCTTGACCGCCTTCTTTTTTATCGGGCAATCCTTGAGGCCTAGGAGGGATCTCTCTAAAAGATCCAAACTCAAAGGCTTCTATGGCCAATTTATAGAAATGATTGAGCTCTACCATAGTCAAGAAGGGGGGGACAATCGGGGGTATGATTGGATAATTAATGTTCGTCAATCAAAGAATGCTAGAAAGAGAGAGGTAGAGCTCTTTGGAGAAGGAAGAGTAAGTAATGTAACCAAGGCGACGATATACCCTAATATCAGAAAGTTAGGGCCTGCGGATTTCCCGGAAATTTATTATATTGGGGACCTCATTAAAGACAAAACTTTTCATAATCTGGCGGAAAGAAGATTGAAAAGATTCCTTGAGATATTACATGAGGATGAACAAAAAGTATTGCCCTATGCAACAGCTGCCTATTTGGGAGATACTCTTTTTTCCATGAGCCTGATCATTGATACCTACTTGTTAAGGCGCAAGGAACTTAATTATCAACAGGAGACAGACCAGAAAGACACTGTTTTACAAGAAGCTTTAAAGATACTTTTTATTCAAGGGATAGAAGATTATAGGGGGGAAAAAGATATCGTTCTTCCTGAATTGGATATTCCATTGATAGCCCGTGAGACGGCCTATTACATGACTGATCAATATCTTTGGGATTATAAAGCCCAAAAGAAGCCTCCTTTTCCTGGGGAGATCGGCCCTATCAAGCCAGGTAAAGAATGGAGTGAAAGAGGTTGGGATCTAGCCAAAGAGGTTTATTCTCATATTCCGACTCGTAATCCCGAAGAATGGGGGAAGCTTAAGATGCACAGTTTTGATTTGGGCCCACTTAATGCTCCTATCCCTCTTCAGCAACTGATGAAGAGAATTTACATAGCAACATCAGCAATGGTTCAACCCCGTGATTCAGAATCAACAGTAGGAAACAGCGCGAAGGTGACTGATCAAGATAAAGCAATGACTAATACTGGTGGTATCGATTTAACGTCTGACAAAGCTTTGCAGGTCAAGAACGACGGCAATGGGGAAATTCAGTTCCACCTCGACTCCGCTCAGCTCGCCCAACTCCAAAACGCCCCTGGCTTTACGCCAGTGATTATTAGTATTCAGCCAATGACGGATATTAAATTGTTCTTAGGCCTAACAGATAATCAATCGAGTCAACACATAGCTTTCGTATCGACGTAGTTAACGCTTTCTCAGAATCCCTTCAAATTCCTTCCAATCATTGTTTTTACTATATATACGTGCCATACTTTGAGTGGTATGAAAAAGGCCCCATTATTCCACATAGCTATTTTAATCACCTTTTTGGCTAATACTTTTGGGTCATTACCAACAGCTTATGCAGATGACTTTGTATTGCCCAAGCCGGGGGTCATGGTTCATCTAAGCCCAGAATTTACACCAGCGCATTTACAGGGAATCACTATTCATCCTGACAACGCCTTGCAATTCGACTTTTTGATTCACCGTGGAGATCGGTTATTAAATGGGGCTGATAAGAAGGAAGAATACAATAAATTAGTTAAATATTTCTTAGCATCTCTAACGATTCCTGATGAAGATCAGTGGGTTAATCTTTCTCCGTATGAGAAAGACCGTATTATCAAAGATAATTTTGGAAAGACCGAAATGGGCCGTGACTTATTGGCCCAGGACTATATTCTCAAACAAATCACTTCGAGTTTGATTTATCCTGAAGAAAAATTAGGAAGGAAATTCTGGGAGACGGTTTATGAAAGAGCCCAGAAAGAGTACGGGACAACGAATGTCCCTGTTAATACGTTTAATAAAGTTTGGATTGTTCCTGATGAGGCTGCGGTCTATGAAAGTGGCAATACCTGTTATGTTTTGCGTAATCATTTAAAGGTGATGTTAGAGGAGGATTATTTATCGTTAGAAAAACATTCAGGTATTTCACATCCTTCAAACTCCGCTCAAAATAATACTCATGAGATTAGCTCTAAGATCATTAAAGAAATCATCCTTCCTGAGCTCCAAAAAGAAGTCAATGAAGGCAAGAACTTTGCCAATCTTCGTCAGATTTATAGCGGTATGATTCTGGCCACTTGGTATAAACACGCCCTTAAAGAATCTCTGTTAGGCAAGGTATACGCGAATAAGGCCAAGGTTAAAGGAGTAGAGCCGGATAATCCTAAAGCCAATGAAGAAATTTATCAGCAGTATTTAAAAGCTTTTAAGAAAGGAGTTTTTAATTACATCAAAGAGGACGCCGATAAATACACCCAGGAAGTGATTCCTCGTAAGTATTTTTCTGGTGGAGCCCTTGACTTTGCGCAGGTCACAAGTGACGTGACGAAAGGATTTCATGAGAGAGCAGTTGTAGTTTTGAAACCTAACAGCTCTTTAACGGATGAGATGCGTTCAAAGATTGATTTTGCAGCAGTTGCTGATGAAGAAAAGATTGATCGTGCGACAGTGGCTCTTAATACAAATAATGAAGGTGTAGCCATGGCTGCGCCAGAGAAGCGATTATCTAAAAAAGGTCCTAGTTTCATAAGCAATGCTTTTAGAAAAATTGTTTTGACGGCGATTGTCGGCCTAGGTCTTTTGGCGGCGAGTCCAAATTTGTATGGTGCCGAGTCAGTTAATAGAGAGGGTAAACCTAAAACTTCTTTCGAGTTGGAGCAGGAAAGTAAATTTAAACAAGGTTTGGATAAGCTAAAAGGGAAATATCCTCGAATATTTATTGATGGGAAAGATGTCTTTGTCTCTCTTCGCGAATTAACCAATGATCCAAAGATATCGATATTAGAAAAATATGAAATTCAAAGAGTTATAGGTAATCTCTATTGGTCTGGAGAACAACTAGATCTTGAAACATTAGAATTTATGTACAATTTTGATGAGTGGAGATCGATCGTTTTTTCTGATATAGCTACAGGCAAGTATAAGCATTCTGGCAGGGATATTTCTCCTGAAATCAAAGACAGGATTTTGTGGGTGAAGAACAGTGAACCGACTAAGAAGATTTTAAAGGAATTCGATAAGGTAAAGAGGAAGGAGGGCTTGGTCATGACCACTGATCCTACCACCGGAGATATTCTCATAGGTGAGGATGAGGGAGAATCTTATTTAAATTCTGCCATGCGGACCTTATATCAATTGGCCGCGGAATCTAAGAACAGAAATGCTTATGACCAGCAAATACAAGAATATTTGGATCTTGGGCTTATTCGTCCATTGAATTTTATATATTCTTTGCGAACTGAAATTATTAATAATCGTCGGAATCCTGATAAGAATGACAAAAGGCCTTTGGTCGTGGTTGTTGTTAGTAAGCTTGAGCATAATAGAGCATTATTGAACAGCATGTGGTTACTTTTAGTTGATCTGAGTCAAAAGAATCGAATCATGTATATAGATGTCGATCGTTTTTCTCAAGGGTTAGGCCTTATAGCAGAACAAACTTCCCCTATCAAACTTGTTATTATTGGCGCGCATGGGACACCCACTAGTGTGGCTTTTAATGAAGCTAATAAACCCTTACTTGAACTTGCTGATTTAAAAAAGGAAGATATCGATAGATGGAGTCAAGGGTTTGCAGATAAAACAAACCCAGATACAGAAATCTTAGCGTATTCATGTGGTACCGGTGGGTGTGCGGGATCGAATAATGAGTCTAATGTGGCGGATTTTCTCAAACAAATTTTCCCCAAAGCAAAAGTACGCGCTCCTAAGGAAGAAATTACAGGGGTAGAATTGAGTGAGAAGAACGGAGATTTAATATTTAAAAGAGGAAGAAAAACGGTAGAGGAGTATAACCCGGATAAGGATAAACCTTTTATAATTCCAAAATCAAAAGCCGTAGAAAAACCAGCGCCTGCTCCTGTGCCAGCAAAGACACTTGAACAAAGTCGAGAAAACCCTTCTAATAATCAAGATTGGAAGGAGAAAGGGGGGTATATAATAGGACCAGAATTGAAAGAGGATAGGAAGAAAGGGATTGAAAGAATTGAGGAAGGAGAGATTTTTAATAAAGATTTTCTAAAAGGCTTTAAAGGTTTGCCTCTAGATCCTGGTCAAGATAATAAGGATGTTCCAGAAAAGGGTAAAGATTCTACAAAGGGTGGTATCGATTTAAATTCCGCGAATTTGAATTTGCAAATTAGACGTGATGGCAAAGGTGTGCCATTGCCACTTGCGCAGCAAGATATGAAGCAATTAAGTATCATTCAAGGTTTTGTGCCTACAATTATTGATATCAAACCTGCCATAAATCTATCTATTTTGGGTGAATTGAAAGAAAAAATACAATGACGGTAATTATTGTCAGAAGATTGGAATACAAGACTTTGATTTCAATGTAAACCGCAGCAATCCATTCCGGTTGACAATCCGTCCTTAAAACTTTATCATAGTCGCTATGAAAAAGCCCATCTATCTCGACTATGCGTCAACTACTCCCACAGATCCTCTTGTTGTTCAGGCGATGACGCCGTTCTTTTTTGAAAGCTTTGGCAATGCCTCCAGTCCTCACAGCATCGGTCAAAAGGCCCGTAAAGCCCTGGAAGACAGCCGGGCTGTTTTAGCGAATTTTATCGGCGCCAAACCCTCTGAGATTGTATTTACCTCAGGCGCCAGCGAGGGGAACAATCAGGCGATTTTGACGCTGGCGTTAAGTTTATTTGGCAAGGGACGGCATGTCATTATTTCTGCTATTGAACATCACAGCGTCTTAGAATGCGCCAAACGATTAGGAAAGCTGGGATTTCAGGTTGATCTTGTCAAACCTCAGCCAGACGGTATTGTCGATTCGGCCTCCATGATTCAACTCATTCGTGAAGATACCATTTTAATAGCCCTTCACCATGCGAACAATGAAATTGGCGTCATTCAGCCGGTCGAAGAGATTGGGGTAGTGGCTCGACAGAAGGGGATTTGTTTTCTGGTGGATGCCACTCAGACCGTAGGGCATATTCCCGTTGATGTTAAGAAGATATCCTGTGATTTATTGTCCTTGTCGGCTCATAAGTTTTATGGACCTCAGGGCGTGGGGGCTTTGTATGCGCGTGAAGGAATTCATTTGGAGCCCAGGCTTTATGGCGGGGATCAGGAAACAGGTCGTCGGGCAGGGACGCAGAATCTGCCGGGGATTGTGGGGTTAGGACAGGCGATTGAACTCTGTCAAAAGAAGATGGAGAAGGAAGCCAGAGAACAGGCAGCTCTTCGGGATTATATGATTGAGTTTGTTTTAACCAATATCAAAGGTTCTTCTTTAAATGGACATCGTCAAATGCGTCTGCCTAACAATGCGCATTTCTCTTTTGAGAAGATCAACGGGGAAGAGTTGGTAACAGCGTTAGATATGGCCGGTATTGCCATCTCACAGGGATCCGCTTGCAAATGGGGTACCTTGGAACCCTCGCATGCGCTTAAAGCTTTGGGATTGTCTGATGAGTTAGCCTTAGGAAGTCTGCGGGTGAGTATAGGACGCTGGACGAGCAAAGAAGATGTAGATTGTTTTTTAGAACAGTTGAAATCAGTTATAGAGAAATTACGTAAGTAGTATTCCCCTCCCCTTGTGGGAGGGGCTAGGGGAGGGGGAATACTAGGGCGAATGTCTTTTTGTTCCCCCTCCCTAACCCTCCCCACAGGGGGGAGGGAATTCCGCCAATATATGCACGAAAAAATCATTCAATTCTTAAAAGAAACCGATAGCTATGTTTCCGGCGAGGAAATGAGTCAGAAACTCAACATGTCCCGCGCGGCTATCTGGAAGTATATGCAGGAGCTGCGAGGGGAAGGCTATGATATCGTCGCTGTTCCTCATTTAGGCTATCAACTGGTCACTTCTCCCGACAAACTCCTGTCCCATGAAGTTCAGTTTAATCTTAAGACCAAGTTTATGGGACAAACAATTTATTCGTTTGATTCACTGACATCGACGATGGATGAAGCATTTCGCCTAGGGATGGAAGGCGCTTTAGAAGGGACGGTGGTCTGCGCGGAAGCTCAGACCAAGGGACGCGGACGCATGGGACGGGTGTGGGTTTCACCGAAGGGAAAAGGGATTTATTGTTCCATCATTCTTCGTCCTAAGTTGCCACCTTCTAAGATGCCACAGGTAACTCTGATGACGGCCGTGGCCTTAGCGGAAGCGCTCCGACGGATGACATCGATTCAGCCGCAGATCAAATGGCCGAATGATTTACTGATCGGTTCCAAGAAATTAGCCGGTATCCTGACGGAACTTCGGGCCGAGGTGGATCAGATGAATTTTGTGGTGATTGGGATTGGCTTAAATATTAATGCCTCACCGTCGCAGCTCTTAGATACCGCAACGTCCTTGAAGATTGAATCTGATCAGACCTGGAATCGGGTGGAGGTGTTTCAGGAAGTTTTAAGAAGTATGGAGCTGTGGTATACGAAGATTCTCAAAGGTGATTTTGCGGAAGTCTTAGAGTATTGCAAGGAACATTCTTCGACGCTAAAGAAAAGGGTGCGTATTACAGAGTCGACGGGAGAGCTTGAGGGAGAGGCGATCAATATCGATAGCGACGGCGCCCTTTTAATCAGACTGGATTCGGGGAAGACAATTAAAAAGACGGCAGGAGATGTCAGGCCAATTTAAATATGAATGAATCATTCTTACAGCAAGACCTACAAGAATTAGAAGCCAATTCCATGCGCCGCCATCTGCGTACGGTAGAAACATCTCAGGGGCGTCAGATTGTCATCGACGGTAAAACTGTCTTAAATTTTTGTTCCAATAATTATTTGGGTCTGGCAGATGACGAGGATATTCAGGAAGCGGCGATGGCTGCGCTTCGGCGCTATGGCTATGGTTCAGGAGCTTCTCGTCTGATCTGTGGCAATATG
>JADFYF010000082.1 GCA_015233165.1 Candidatus Omnitrophota bacterium | reverse complement strand
TTGTTTGAACGCTGAGATGCCAGTCTTTTTAACAGGATTCCCCTTGCCCATTTGATAGGTCATACCGACAAGGATGGATCTGCGTTCCGGACTAAGCTTATTAAACGCATCTAATCCCACAACATCTATTGTTTCTTGAATGGTGTAAACAAGCATAAGAATCTCAAAAATCTTTTCCCCCTCTTCCTTCGTCATGCTACGACTCCCCGACTTAACATCGGCAGGAACAAGATTTGCCGTCCGAGGGGCATCTAAATTAAGCCCAGGCCCTACGGTCAGATGCTCTTCCGTATCCTTCTTTGGTTTCGGGAAGAACCCTTCATGACGCAAAATCCAATCTTTCATCTGTTGCGTATAATAATTCTTGGGATTTGGTCTACCCGTCTGAGGATCGATACGGACGACACTTTCTTCTCTTGAATTCCCATTAGGAGTCTCAACCTCAGAGCCTTGTAACACAAATGAAAAGACACCAGCGGCCAGGGACAAAAGCAAGTTGGAGGTGGTGATCGTCATCGCCTTATCTTTCTTCATATCCATCAAGGCTCTTTGAATCTGATTACGTGTCTTGGGTCCCCAGTTGTGTTCGTTGGTTTCTAATAAATGCAGGTATTCCAGGACCAAACTCTTCTTAGATAATCCTTCGCGTTTGGCGGCTGAATCGATGTCCACTAAATATGCGGCCTTAGGACCAACCACAAACGCGTCACGTTTGAAATCATAAACAACCACACCCATGGCGACCAGGCGCTTAATAGCGTCAATCAATTTAAGAACAGTGGTTTCGTCTTTATCTGCCTTGGCAATCTTTTCAACTTCCATCATCAAGTGAAGAGCCTCATCAGCTCCGGGGACAAGACCGACATTCAAAATCTGAGGGCCGACCTTATTCTCACCAGGAGTTCCCATTTGCTGCCATAAGCGTAAATTTTGAGGAAGTGCTGCCAGACTCTCGGCTGTGATGGGATCATGGGCAACTCTTTTTAAAGAGGCCTTGCCTGGTTCAACGAATATGGTATTCATTGTTCCCTTAGTATTAAAAGGTATGGCTGATTTGCGGCTAGGCAGGAACAACTCTCCTGGACTATTTGAATCCGGCCCAGCGATGAATTTATATTGCGACAACACAGGAAGTTCGGTCGGCACTGTTCTTAAAATATTTTCATCATCTCTGACAGCGACTTCATTTAAACTCTTCTTGGCCGCCATCGCGTTATCCGTTACCACAACCTCATCCTGAATCTCTGCGACGCTGTTGCCGGTGACTTCTTCATAAAGTTTCTTAAAGCTGGCGATCACTTCCAAACCAAGAGCATCTGTACGCACCTTGCTGACTTTTTCGACGATTTGAGCAAAATCTTTGTCACTGACCTGGGCTAAATCTTTAACAATTAATTTATGAACCGCATCCCAATCGTCCCGGTCGGTTTCTACATCCTGGTCAAGAATTTTAAATGGAACCGCAGGTCCGTTAAAGGTCATCATGGCATGATCAATAAACCCAGCAGGTGTTTCGTGATCAAACGCATATTTAGCTAATGGATACCCATCCGTCGTCAAAGGCGCCCCTTTCACCGGAATCCCCGACATATCGCAAGAAGATCCGACGGGGGTGGTTGTTGGGATGGACATGGCGTTGTCGGCGGCTATTGGTTGGAGAGTTGGAATACCATCTACTCCCGTGTTGATTACTGGAGAATTTAGTAAAGCATTTTCTTCGTCATCATCTCCGCCATTACCACTACTGCCACCAGATGAAACAGTTGCCGTTGAGAGGACATTGGCCAACGGATTTTCATCCTGAACAGGATTATTTCTTATTGATTCAACAGCTGCTGGCTCAGCAATCTTATTACCTCTTCTTGATTGACTCATTTTAACCATTGCTTTCAAACCAGCTAGCTCTGGATTATCTTCAGCTTGAGCCATTTCATCCGTAAATTGATCCAACTCAGCCCTGACTTGAGGCGTTAATAATTTATTTAACTTAGGATCTTTCTCTGCAATTCTTAATACTGTTTTAATATCCGGGAACCACCCAGCCCCAGCTTCGTCATTATAAAGTTCTCTAGCATCCTTTTTCTCTTCCTCGGTTGCAGCTGGATTTACCAAATTAACAAGACTGGAATAGCCTAACTTATAAAGGAATTGATATATAAACTGACTTACTTCTGTTGACTGGGAGGCTACTATCATATCCAATGCCTTCTTTAACGGCGCGTTCATTGCGCGACGGGCATGGCGATATTCATGTCTTGCCGCTTCTTCATAAGCAAGTGAATTACTCATTTGAGCTTCTCTATCAATGGCGTTAGCTATCAAATAAAAGGGTCTTCCAATAGCCAACGTTCCGTCTTGATTTTCTTTTAATAAGCCTTCTTTAAGAAGATTCTTTAGTAACGCTTCCTGCAGATCGTTTAAAGTCATTTTCTTTTCACGGACAGTATTAAAGAACAAAAGCAAGGTTTCTCCTGGCATATTATGCGCCTGTATTTGTGACATCGTTGCCAATTCTGCTTCGGAGAGGATCTGTCCCTTAAAAAGCTTGCTTTCTATCATGGTTCTAATGGCTAATACCGCACGATTTAAAAGAGCCTTATTTGCATATTGAGCATTGTAAATTTCCCCTTGCTGTCCTACAGTTGGAGCTATGTGATAAAACCCATACGGCTGAGTTTGAAAATCAAGAGCTAAATTGAGAATATCCTCAATGGATTTTGCCTCGTGAGTTATTTGTGATTCTGCCGCTAAAGAAGCCTTCCATCTGACTCCTCTTGCTCTGTCTGCATTGTCCTTAGCTGCTTTTCGAACGGCTAAATTTGTATCGAAATCTGCTCTTGTATCAAAAATCCCTGAAATTAACGGATTATTCTGTCCAAAACTAACAACATCACCTTTAGCCGTTACCTCTACCCAGCGTGATGTTTTAGGATTGGTGTATTTAATATTTCCATTAGATAAACTCTCACGTTTAGCTTTAGAGTGGCTAAAAATTTCTGCGAGAATACGTCTCACATTGGCCGTGGTAGCGGCTACTCCTAATACGTTAGAACCCTTCAAAGCGGCTACAGCATCCGCTAACATTTTAATATTCTCCGGCTGATCCCCTCGAGTAAAAAGCTCTTCTAACTCCTTAGACATTTTGCTTAAAATCCACTTGTTCTCCCCCCCCGGCATAGATCTTAACATCAGTTGAATCGCCTCTTCATTCTCATAGAAATTCGCCTGAATCCCTGAAGCTAAATCTAGCCAAGGGCTGACTTCCATAAATCTTTCATAGGATTTTCCTAATATCCAATCCAAAAGCTCTTCTTCTTTCTTCAAAAGTTTTTCTTCAAGAGCCTTTATCTGATCGGGTGTGCAGACCTTTTTAAGAGCTTCATCTTGACTCATCTTAGATCTCTTACCCTTCCAAACCGTAGCCTTGTTTCCTTGTTCATCTGTTTTTTCCGTTAAATAACCATTCGCTGTTAACTGAGCCATCAAAACAGTCGCCTCAGCCAAGGTTGTAATCCCCGGTATTCCTAGAAAATCTACTTCACTAACAGCAACCTGTCCCGTCGAGAAATTCTCTAACAAAGGAATGGGAACTTCCACGACAGTCTGGACATGACCGTTGACATCTTTAACAGCAACTAACGCTTTTTTATACGCACCCGTCCAATCAACGCCGTCTTTAGCCTGTTCATTTTCTCTTCGATCCCAGACAAGGACCGTCTCCCCTGGTCTTTTCTGCCCTCTGACTTGCATGGCCCATTTATATTCTTCGGATTTTCTATTAGCAATATTTCTAGGACGCTCTGTAACTTCCTTGGATTGGAAGAAAAAGGATTTAGCATCTTCAAAATTTCCCAACGCCCATAGTTTCATGCCTTCTAAAAACTTCCCTGCAAAATTTTCAATTACGTGCGTACGCCATCCTTCGTTGTCGGAGCTGTCTTTAATATATATCCCCTGAATCGTCACCGGCTCAAACAGGCCTTCATCAGAAAACTCTCCACTCAAATCATGGGTGCGGGACTGTTCAATCCAAACCACCTGACCGCTTCTGCGGGCCGACTGACCAACAGCGTGACCGTAAACCTCATGTTTGCCAACCCCACCTTCCTGGTGCAGGCCGCTTTCCAAACGCTTTGCTGATCTGACTAAAATATCTACAAGAGTGCTCGGGCCAGCATGAAAATCTTCGGCAAAGTGAGCTGCTGCTCCAGTTGCTTCCGTGTAAGGATCAATATAGGTATTTACTGTTTCCTCGAATCCTTCTAATTTCTTTAACCCCTCAACCAAATCGGTCAACTCATGCGCACGACTGCCTTCATCTAATATTCGTAAAACAGGAAATCCTTGTTTACTCGTGGTATTTTCATACTTAATACCATGGAAAAATAATAATTGTCTGGCGTATCCTAATAACCTTTGGACAATGACCTCTTTATTTTGTATGCCTTCTTCACGCAACAGCCCCATATCTGTTTCAAGTTTGGTGAGGATATCAACCAGAAACGTACGTCGTTCTCTAACTACTGATACTGGAACTTTCACAATAGCGGGAGTTGCTTCTTTACCTGTGGCCCCTTCAGGAATTAAATCTTGCAGGGCAAAATCTTTAAGAATATCAATCCCATGCTCATCAGCGGTGATCATGATATTGGTGTTCGACTCATCCACGGGCAAAAGCCAGTTAAACCAACGTACCCCCAAAAGCTTTCCGGTTTTCTTATCATTCACTTCCCCTGTGAAACTATTGAACCCTAAAGACCTATTGGTAAATTGACTTGGAAGATTGGTGCTTTGGGCAACAGAAACACTCCTTTTATTATAGGTGCCCTTTCCTAGAAGCTTATTTACTGCCCCTCTACCATAGGTATGCTGTGTCACCATTTTAGAGGTCGTGTATCGACCCGTTGTATTATCTCTCCCCGATGTTAAGCGCACATCCCCATAGCGAGGAACAACAGCCCTGCCTCTATTAATCTGATAAAATCCATTGTTAAGCATAAAAACCTTATCTCTTCTTGTTACCCTGTCGCGAATAACCATTACTCTTTCATTTTGGTCATTCAATTCATAAGAAACAAGGTCTCCTTGTTGAATGTCGATCCCCTCAGTGTTGACCGCTTCTCTGGATATGACGCGTGAGTTAACAGGCTTCAGCGATATCTCTTTCTTGGAATCTTCTACTAAATCATAGACGGTTGCCACCACAACATCTCTGCTGCTCATATTGGGCAGTCTACCCGTTATTGTCTCAGGAACTTCAATGCGCTTCTTATTATCCAGCTTATAAAATGTTCCTTGAAAAACAACGCCCCTGACAGCAGCTGTGGTTGAGGCATTGACTGGTTGAGAACGAATGACAATAAATTGACGCTGCAGATTATCTTTAGCAAAATTAAATGTTTCCGTTCCTGTTAAACCTACTTTTGTGGCAAGAGCTAAATTATTAGTATTTTGAACGATAGTGGCGCCTTTAAAACTTTCATTACCCATCGTTGGACGAACTTCCCACTTATACTCAAGTTGCAGTCCATTCTCTTCACCTGGAACAGCAACAGTAACAACCTTTGTTGCAATGCCCTTGCTGTCAAACGGAAGCATCATTTTAACTTCCTCATTGGTCCCTGCAGCTTCATGATCATTGACAAGACCTCTGCGCCTGGCTTGTTGTGAAACATCCACAATAAGTGCAGAAGCCTTACGGTTCCCTTCTTCCTTATTCCATTCATTCTCTGTATAGACTAAATTATTAGAAAGATTCCACACCATCCCCTGGGGAAGCCTATTCCCTTTATCATCTAAAGGTAATCCTTCTCCATTTTGAGAAGCTACCATAGCGATCATTTTATACCCTGTGGTTGATTGAGCATCTGTGGCCACCCTTGCAAAGACAAACCACCCCAAACCATTGGTCGCTTGTACGCGAACCTCTTGTTTATCTTTATTCTCTGGACGGGCAAATTCTCTTTCAATGCGTGCTTGATCGATCGATTCTGTATAGGGTCTTATCTGGGCTTCAACCAACTCAGGATTTGCCCCTTGTTTAGAAAAACGTGAATACTGATACGTCTTTTGTTTAATCGATGAACTCTCTAAATCCATAGCGATGTCAAAAATCGTTTCTAATAAATTTTGCTTAGCTCTTAGATACTCCGGAGAATTCTCTCCCTTACCTTTCTCTTGAGCAGCATTGTCCTGAGCTTCTTTTAATCTCACTCTTGAGTCACTACTCAAGTTCTCATCTGCCAAGGATAAACTAATTTGAACTCGTCCTTGTAAACGCATTAATTTCCTAGCAACGGCAGCCTCTGGATTCTTCATTTCCTCTGCTGTAAATTTCTCTCCGGTTATATCTGTATATTGTTCTGCTGTAAGCGTTGACATACGCGTCATGGCCTGCAATAAATCGCTTATCTTGGCCAACTTGGTAATAATAATGTTTCCCAACTTGCCTTCTACATTCTTGACTGAAAAACTTGCACGAAAATCCCCTTTTACTACCTCATGAGTCGGTCGAGAGGATGGATTATCATTAACCTCCCCCATTCGTCCACCAAAGGTTTGATTTAATTCCGCTTTTGTTGTCGGTACGACATCATGCCCCTCCGCTGATATCGCCCCCTGGGTACTTACTTCTGAATTCACGCTTCGGATAACGCCTAAAGACCCTTCAATAGTATCTAGCGATTCTGTTGTTTGAATCAATGTTAAGCTTTTCATCCCTCTAGCCTTAGCCTCAGAAACATTCCCCTTCACCATCTCTGCTGTATTGGCATCTCCTTGTGCGTTTGTCTCGGCGACTTTTACATCTCCAATATTATAATCTGTCCATCTCAAAGAACGGGCGCTTCGATAGCTTTCTGCTCCAGCTCTCTCAATAGCTGCTCTAACAGGATCCCCAGTTCCTGTTGCCACAATTGTTTTTCCTCCGTCCTCAACCCCATGCATCAATACGTCTAATCCTTTAATAGAATTACCCATAACATGCAAGGTGTCCTGTATATAATCCTCAAACGTAAATCCAGATTTACCTCCCTCGTTAAACTTCCCCATAACTTTACCTAAAGCAATCTGTGCTCTTGAGATAGAATTGTGTCCTCTTTCATCGCCGCGCATCTGACCATGTTCTACGACTCTTCTTTATGCTTCTTTTTTCATACGG
>JADFYF010000081.1:4732-7188 GCA_015233165.1 Candidatus Omnitrophota bacterium | reverse complement strand
ATGCGGTCTTGGTAAAACAGCCCCGAATCCTGTTCTTATGACGCTTAAACATTTTAAAGATGAATATATCGCCCACGTTGTTGATAAGAAATGTCCAACAGGGGAGTGTAAATCTTTGGCTAAGGCAGAGATTTTAGCGAGTCTGTGTAAGGGGTGCCGGCAATGTATGAAGCAATGTCCGGTTAATGCCATCAGCGGAGAATTGAAAAAAGTTCATATAATCGATGAAAAAATCTGCATCAAGTGTGGGGCGTGTGCCACGGTATGTAAATTAGATGCTATTGTGGGGGTATAAAAATGGAAAATGTAAAGTATGTTAATATCGACGGAAGAGATGTCCCTATTGAGGGGGAGAAGAATTTGCTGGATTTGATCCGCAAAGCTAATATTAATATTCCGGCATTTTGTAACTATTCGGATGTAAGCGTTTATGGGGCATGCCGTATGTGTACTGTTGAGATCGATGGTCGGGGTCTTTTGACATCCTGCTCAACGCCTCCTGAAGCTGGAATGAAGGTCAAAACCAATACGGATACGGTGCGTCAGATTCGCAAGGTTGCGCTTGAACTTATTTTAGCGAATCATGATCGTGAATGCACGGTGTGTAGCAAAAACACTAACTGCAAACTTCAGGAGTTGACTCGTTGGGTCGGGGTTGATAAGGTTCGTTTTCGTTCGGTCCAAAAGCCAATGCCCATCGATGATAGTTCGCATTCCTTGGTTCGTAACCCTAATAAATGTATTCTTTGCGGCGATTGCGTACGGATGTGCGCTGAAATTCAAGGGATAGGCGCCATTGATTTTGCTAATCGTGGACACAATACGGTTGTCCAACCCGCTTTTGGTAAAAAGCTCGACGAAGTCCAATGTGTTTTTTGCGGACAATGCGCACGGGTTTGTCCTACAGGAGCGTTGACGCCAAAAAGTGAAATTGCCGAGGTATTCAAGGCTCTTAATGATCCCAATAAATTTGTCATCGCTCAAATTGCTCCAGCGGTACGGGTGGCCCTAGGGGAAGCCTTTGGTTTTGCTCCTGGTGAATTAACCACGGGTCAAATCGTGGCTGCGTTAAAGATGATGGGATTTAATAAAGTCTTTGATACTTGCTTTACCGCTGATCTGACGATCCTCGAGGAGGGTAATGAATTTATTCATCGTCTTAAAGAGGGGGGAGTTCTGCCTATGTTTACCTCCTGCTGTCCAGCGTGGGTTAAATATGTGGAGCACTATCAACCAGAGTTAGTTCCCAATCTCTCGACGTGTAAATCGCCGCAACAAATGTTTGGATCAATCGCCAAGAACATGTTTGCCAAGGACTTTGGGGTTGAAAAACAGAAGATGGTCGTCGTTTCCATTATGCCTTGCACGGCCAAGAAATTTGAGGCCAAACGTCCTGAGTTCCAGGACAAGGGTGTTGCTGAGGTGGATCACGTTATAACCACCCAAGAGTTGATTCAAATGATCAATCAATATGGGATCCAATTCAAGAATCTACGAGTAGAGGCTTTGGATATGCCACTTGGTTTTAAGACAGGCGCCGGTGTCATTTTTGGTAATTCGGGTGGTGTCATGGAGGCGGCTTTGCGTTATGTCTATGAAGAGGTGGAACAGAAGAAATTGGAGAACTTTGAATTTAATGAGGTCCGAGGAGAATCAGGCATTCGTGAGGCCCAAGTGACCCTGGCTGGCCAAACATTTAAATTGGCTGTTGTTCATTCATTAAGTAATGCAAGGAAGCTTGTGGAAAGAATTAAAAAGGGTGAATGTCAATATCATTTCATTGAAGTGATGTCTTGTCCCAACGGTTGCATTAATGGAGCGGGACAACCTATTAATTTTTCTGGAGATTATCGTAAGAAACGTACCCAGGGTCTTTATGAAGCTGACCGCATGCTGCAACTGCATAAATCCCAGGATAATCCTTATATCAAGGAATTGTACCAAAATCGTTTAGGGAAGATTGGCGGTGAGCAGGCGCATCATCTGCTTCACACTCATTATAATCTTCGTCGACGACTTAAAGGGAAGTCTATGGTCATCGTTGATGGTAAGGCGACCAATAAATTAGAAATCCGGGTTTGTGTGGGGACCAGCTGTTATCTCAAAGGTTCGCATGACATTTTGCGTCACGTGGCTGAGTATGTTAAAGCCAAAGGATTGCAGGACCAGGTTCAGGTTAAGGCAACGTTCTGTTTCGAAAAATGTAATAAAGGGCCTACGGTTAAAGTAGGGGAGACAGCCATTAAGTATCATAGCGAACAACAGCTTATCGCGGATATAGAAAAGATCCTACTTGCTCGCATAGGCTAAAGGAAGGTTTATGGGAGTACAGCGACCTCAACAAGTTGTGTATACCAATCAGGCCCGTTGCCGTGATTGTTACCGTTGTGTGAGGGTCTGTCCGGTCAAGGCCATTGTTATTAAAGACAGCCAGGCTTTTATCGACGAAGACCGTT
>JADFYF010000081.1:3811-4686 GCA_015233165.1 Candidatus Omnitrophota bacterium | reverse complement strand
GGAGATTGTTACCCTGCCTTTTGCGGCGGTGAGCATTGCCCCATCTTTTGCTGGGATTTTTGAACCATGGCAATATATGCGCCTGCCGGCTGCTTTGCGCCGCTTGGGATTTCGTTATGTGGCAGAAACGGCCTTGGGGGCCTCCTTGGTCGCCGAGCAAATGGCGCAATATGTCGCTAGTCATCCCAAGAAGCCCAGCATCTGTACTTCTTGTCCTGCCGCTGTGATCTACATTGAGAAATATCGATCGGTGGAAATAAAACATCTTATGCCCATAGTTTCTCCGATGATCGCCCATGCGATGCATATCAAAAAACGTCTTGGTGACCAGGCTAAGGTGGTGTTTATAGGGCCTTGTGTGGCTAAGAAGGTTGAGGCCCAGCGTCCTCAATATGCTGGTTTGGTCGATTGTGTACTTACTTTTGAAGAATTAGATGAATGGTTTAAAAGAAAAAATATTGATTTAAGTACCTGTGAAGACAGCGCCTTTGATGAACAGCCTTCAGCGAAAAGTCGTCTTTTTCCTGTGGAAGGTGGATCCATGGCAACGGCGGGGTTACGTACAGACATCGTCGATAATACGGTTTTATTTGTCAGCGGCTTTGGAGAAATGGAAGAGGCTGTTGATTCTCTAGCATCAAAGAAAATAAATTGCATCATTGAACCTTTGGTTTGCCCTCAGGGTTGTCTTAATGGCGCAGGTATCAAGAAAGGCAAAGGCAATTTATTTGAACGTCGAGCGAAGCTCATTGCCTATGCCCAGTCGCCAACAGACAATCCTTCCATGCTGCAAAATCAAGATAATCTAGAGACATTTTTTGAGAAAAAAGAAAATGGGAACAGATTGGATGTCAGCGAGGAGCAAATCCGTCATG
>JADFYF010000081.1:0-3801 GCA_015233165.1 Candidatus Omnitrophota bacterium | reverse complement strand
AGAAAAAACTGGAAAATTGAGTTTAGAAAATCAACTGAATTGTGGTGCCTGCGGGTATCATAATTGACGTGATCAGGCGATTGCCGTCATTCAAGGAATGGCTGAACCGGAAATGTGTATTCCTTATATGAGACGGCTCGCCGAGCAAAGATCGGATAGGATTATGACAACGAGTCCCAATGGGATCATTATCCTCGACCAGGAATTAAATGTTCTTAATTACAATCCTGCGTTTTCTAAATTATTTCATAATAATACGTCTTGTATTGGTAAGACTGTGTCCCAATTCATGGACCCGGATCCTTTTACCAAGGTCGCCTCGGGACAGTCGGAAATGTTTGATCAGATTATTACTCTTGCGACGATGAATCTATCATTTCGTTTGCTTGTTTATGCCCTTAAAGAAGAGAAACAGTATGTAGGTATCTTTATTGTCATCCCTTCCGGCCGTATTAATGCGGAGCGCTTGGAGAAAATAAAAGAGGAAACGATTGAGCAGGCCAAGGAGCTTTATAAACATCAAATAGCCATGGCCAAAGAATTCGCTATCTTTCTTGGAGAATACACATCCAAAGGCGAAGAACTCGTGCAAAAGATTGTCGATGCTGTCAAAGAAGACCCTTAATATGGCTTATCAACATATTGATATTGATTATTTGCAATCATCTAAAAAAGAGGCCGCTCCTTGTGGAGATACGGTGTGGTTTAAAAGGACGCTTTATCACACTACGATTATTTGTGCTGACGGAATAAGCTCGGGCGTTAAGGCCTTTATAGCCTCTCAGATGAATGTTGCAAGGATAGGTCAGCTTCTTGAAGGTGGAGCATCTTTTCAGGAAACTTTTCAAAGCGTCGTCAATAGTATGAGTCAATGGCGTGACTATACGATGCCTTTTACGGCTTTTATTATGGTGCGAACCTTGATCGATGGTACAACGACCATCCTTAATTACGAGATGCCATCGCCGATCCTGGTCACTAGAAACCGGGCCAGTGTGGTGAAAGCAGAGCCTATGATTGTGGAGGCGGGGGTTGCGTCTTCTTTTCATTGTCGATTTCAGCAAGGCGACAGCATTATCCTTATGTCCGATGGGATAACGCAGTCAGGAATGGGGACACTTTATCCTAATGGATGGGGATCGCAAGGAGTTGAGAAATGTGTGAATCAATGGTTAAGACGAGGATCTTCTGTATTTGAGGCCATGCACAAAGTTTTTGACCAAGCTAAAATAAACGATGGCGAAGTTAATGGAGATGACAGGACAGTTATGTATGCCCAAAGCCGCCTTGGACGGGTGGTCGAGGTCTTAACCGGACCTCCTTTAGATGAGAAAAGCGATGAAGAATTTGCGACCCGATTTTTAGAATCCGACGGGACTAAGGTCATCTGTGGGGCAACAACCGCTGACATTGTGGCGCGTTATAAATTTATTACACTTCAAGTGGAGCAAAACCCTTCCTCCATGTCAACTCCTCCTCGGTATTATATTGACGGGGTAGACTTAGTCACCGAAGGGGCTGTTACATTAAATCAAGTTCATAATTTACTTGAAGAGGAAGATTTAGATAGGGACTCTGATATGAGCGCTGCCGTGGATTTGGCTAAGATATTTAAATCAGGAGACAGGATCATCTTTACAGTGGGTCAGTCGCTTAACCCAGCCAATAAGAATATTGTTTTTCGAAAACAGGGAATCTTACAGCGGAATAAGATTATCCCGATGATCGCCCAGAAACTAGAAAAGATGGGAAAACTTGTGAGTATTGAACACGTTTAAATCGATGGTGAAAGAATCTATGTTGTCACAACAGATGTCTATTGAACATATAGAAGCCTGGTTAAGGGAAACGCGTAATGACAAACTTTCCTTGCTTTGGCAAACAGCGGACAAGGTCAGGAAGGATAATGTTGCGGATGCCGTCCATTTAAGAGGCTTGGTAGAAATCTCTAATCATTGCGTTAGATCCTGTGCCTATTGCGGGTTAAGAGCCCCCCGCAAAGAGATTCAACGTTACCGCATGACCGCCGACGAGATTATAACCTGTGCTCATCAAGCTGCCCAATGGAAATATGGGACCTTGGTGATGCAGGCGGGGGAGGATTATGGGATCAAGGCCCAATGGTTGGCTGAAGTTATTGAACGCATTAAAAAAGAAACACCTTTGGCTGTCACACTCTCTTTAGGGGAACGCTCCTATGAAGAATTTAAACTTTGGCGAAACGCAGGGGCGGATAGGTACTTATTGCGTTTTGAGACGACGGATAAGAACCTTTATAATTATATTCATCCTCCTTTAGCAGGTCGAAGTTCTGATAGGATTGCAATTTTAAAAGATTTACGTACCTTAGGATATGAAATCGGTAGCGGTGTGATGGTAGGTATTCCCGGTCAATCGTATACTTCGCTCGCTCGTGATATTGACTGTTTTAGAAAGTTGAACCTCGATATGGTTGGAATAGGTCCGTACATTGAGCATCCGGATACACCTTTAGGACGCAATTCACTTTGCAGGACAGCTCTTGATCGAAAGGACCGCGTTCCTAACGATGAGCTTCTTTGTTATAAAGCTGTTGCTTTAACTCGTATTGTTTGCCCTCAGGCTAATATTCCCAGTACCACAGCGTTAGCAACTATTAATCCTACAGACGGTAGAGAATTGGGATTAAGGCGTGGGGCTAATGTCGTCATGCCCAATTTAACTCCTTTTCCGTATCGCTCTCAATATGAAATTTATCCTGGTAAGGCCTGTATGAATGAGGATGCTCAAAGATGTCAAGGTTGTTTAACAGGTAGAATTGTGGCCATAGGAAGAACTATGGGTCTTGGGGTGGGTTCAAGGTTGTGAGCGTCCTTAATCCTTTTTCATTTTGACAAAGTTGTAAAGGATTTTCATTTAATGTAAGATGAAAAGAAATTATTCCAAGAGGTTATAACGATGTCTAAATTTAGTGAAGGCTATAAAGTTACTGAAAAGTTATTGGCTTCTGTTGTCCATTTTTCAGAAGATTCAATTGTCATTACGACTAAAGATTTAGATCCTCCTGGCCCCACAATTATCTATGTTAATCCGGGATTTACTAAAATGACCGGCTACAGCCCTCACGAAATTATAGGGAAAACGCCAGGGATTCTTCAGGGGCCTAAAACGGACAGATCTATTTTAAAGAATTTGAAGAGCAGCTTGATTGAAGGTAAGGTCTTCTTTGGACAGGCCATTAACTATCGCAAAGACGGCTCGGAATTTTGGAATGAATGGCATATTGAGCCTATAAGAGATCATTCAGGTGTGGTTGAATGTTATGTTGCTATTCAGCGTGATATAACTAAGAGGAAGGAAGCAGAGCAGGCCATTGAGCAGAAGAATTCTGCTTTAAAAGAAATTCTTCAGCAAATTGAAATTGAGAAAAAGAATATTAAAGAGGATGTGTTTTTAAATGTTGGGGAAGTTTTGCTGCCGGCCTTAAAGAAGTTAAGAAGAAAAGGCTCGCCCATCGATAAAAAATATATTGATATTTTAGAACACAATTTAAAGAATTTGACTTCAACATTTGGCAGGAATGTTTCCGATAAGAAATTCAAGTTTTCCCCGCGTGAAGTTGAAATAGCTAATTTAATTAAAAGCGGGGTCAGTAGTAAAGAGATTTGTAATATGCTAAACATTTCATTTAAAACCGTTGAGGCACACGACGCACCTTGGATATGTCATACCCTTGGGCTGCCAAGATGCTTAATAAACTCTTATAATCGGTTTCTGAAATTTGAGGCGTACGCGCCTGAATCCAAAAATAATCCCGCTTAC
>JADFYF010000080.1:593-7288 GCA_015233165.1 Candidatus Omnitrophota bacterium | reverse complement strand
CAGCAACTGCGCCTACGATTTTTGAACAATATTTTTAGTAGGAAGATATTTGGAAAGACGAAGAGCTTTAGCAGGATTAATATCGTAAAGAGCGCTGACAGAGGCAAGGCCTTCGCATTCTGTCTTGATGCTGCGGGCTATCCGTGAACCGATAGCGCCACAACCTCAAATTCCTACCTTAACTTTTGATTTTCCTTGAGTCATGTTGGGGGATGACAATATTATCAATCAGTCTGGTTTTACCGAAGAACACCGCTAAAGCTATCAACACCCTGCCTTCAAAACGCTTTAGAGTCTCCAGTGTATCTGCATTCACACACTCGACGTATTGTATTTTTCCCGATGATTCTTTCTTAATCAAAGATTTAATGGTGGCTTTAACCTTAGCCGGGGAACTCGTGCCGGATTCTACCATGGCCTTAGCGGAGCTTAAAGCTTTATAAAGCACCACAGACTCCTGACGATCCTTAGGCGAAAGATACTTGTTGCGAGAACTCATCGCCAGACCGTCTTGTTCCCTCGATGTTGCCACGACTTCAACCTTGACCGGAAAATTTAAATCCTGAATCATTGTTCTTAAAACCGCCACCTGCTGCGCATCTTTCTGTCCTAAATACATCACATGGGGTTGAACAATGTTCAAAAGTTTGGCAACAACCGTCGCTACTCCTCTGAAATGCCCCGGACGAAAATGACCGCACAGTGGTTGAGAAATTTTTTCTACGTCGATGTATGTCAAATAACGATCCGAATAAATTTCATTATCAGACGGAACAAAAAGAATGTCAATATTTTCTTTTAAAATCATCGACGAGTCACGCCTAAGGTCTCGAGGGTATTTCTTAAAATCTTCCTTAGGACCAAATTGAGTAGGGTTCACATAGATACTCACCACACACAAATCATTATCTTTCTTAGCTTGACGCATCAGAGACAAATGCCCTTCATGGAAGCTTCCCATCGTCGGTACAAAGCCTATGGTCTGACCTTTGGCACGGGCTTTATCAAGAGTGGAACGTAGTCGAATTATTGTTTTGATAATAAGCATAGGGACGAGACTATATCAGGAGCGATTTCTTTAAGAGGGTTCATGACAAATTTCCTCTCCCGCATGCGCGGATGAGGAATCATTAAGTGATGACTGATTAATTTCACATCGTCGTACAATAAAATATCAATATCAATCACGCGAGGACCATTGATGATCTCACGAATGCGGCCTAATTTCTTTTCAATGGCATTAATCACCAGCAAAAGCTCTTCAGGAAGAAGTGACGTCTTAACCTTAAGAACAGCATTCAGATATTTAGATTGAACCGGCCCTCCGACAGGATCGGTTTCGATGATGGAGGATGTCTTTAAAATTTCAATCCCCTGCTTTTTAAGTTCCTCGAGCGCTCGCTCCATATAACTGTGGCGATTTCCAAGATTAGAACCTAAAGCAAGATAAGAGATTGGCATATTTAGTCATTCCCGAATGCTTTAGTCGAGAATCTAGTACTCTGGATCCCCGATAGAAACATTCGGGGATGACAACTATAGGATTTTCTTTAGACGCTCAACAGCCTGATGAATACGTTCAATGGGTAAGGTCAAGGACATCCGGACGTAACCCTCCCCGGATTTACCAAAACCATTCCCAGGAGTCACGACGATGTCGGCTTGATCCAGAAACGCCTTCGCGCAGGACATGGAATCACTAAACTTCGATGGAATCTTAGCCCAGACATAAAAAGCTGCTTGAGGAGGGTCGATCTTCCAACCAATGGAACGCAGACCATTAATCAGAGCATCCCGACGATTTTGATATTCAAGTCGCATATCGTCGATATCCTGGGTATCCATATTCAAAGCCGCGATCCCTGCCAACTGAATCGCATTAAAGACCCCAGAATCACAGTTGGACTTAACCTTGGCCAAGGCTGCTACCAGCGTCGGATTACCGCAAGCCCAACCTAAACGCCAGCCGGTCATGTAGTAGGTTTTTGAAAAGGAATGAAATTCGATAGCAATATCCTTAGCGCCCTTGACTTCTAAAATACTCGGAGGTTTGATCCCATCATAATAAACTTCAGAATAAGCCAAATCTGAGACGATGATAATCCCCTTCGCCTTACAGACGGCAACTAATTGTTCATAAAACTTCTTATTCGCAATCGCTGCCGTAGGATTATTGGGATAGCAAACAAAGATCGCTTTGACATTCTTCAACGCCTCGATATCTTCAATCCGAGGAAGCCAGCCGTTGCCTGCCTTCAGAGGCAGATATTGAATCTTACCATCGGCAAAGGTGACCGCTGCTTGATAAGCCGGATATGCAGGCTCCGTCAAGACAACCTTGTCTCCGGGATTAATAATCCCTAAAGGCAAATGGGCAATTCCTTCCTTAGAACCAATCAAAGGATAAATCTCCGTCGGAGGATCTAACTCAACGCCAAAACGCTTTTTAAACCATTGAGCAATCTCAATACGCAACTGAGGAACCCCAGCATCAAAGGGATAATGATGATTATTGACATCTTCAGAAGCTGTCTTTAGCGCATCAATGATCGGCTGATGCGTTCTCTGATCAGGATCACCAACTCCCAGATTGATAATATCACGCCCCTCGGCAATAGCCGCGCGCTTGGCTTTATCAATTTCAACGAATAAGTAAGGTGGAAGGGCTTTTAAACGATCAGAGAATTCAATCTTAAAATCGGTAGTTTCAGTCGACATTCTTCACTCCTATCAATGGTCATTCGGAGATGACATCAATTTTATTGTAAACCCAGGACATCCTGCATATTAAACAGGCCCGTCTTCTTCTTCCCTAAAAACTTAGCGGCCACCAGGGAACCTTCGGCGAAAATATCCCGGGTCTTGGCATTGTGACGGATAGAGATCAGATCGACAGGACTTTCAAAGGTGATGGTATGATCCCCGATGACTTCGCCTTCACGGATCGATTCAATGTTCTTCACCTTACTCTTAGAAAACTGTTCCGCAATCTCAGCCATGGTCTTTGCTGTTCCCGACGGGGCATCCTTCTTATGGATATGATGCATTTCAACCAAACTCATCGCATAATCCTTACCAGTTACCTGCGAAGCGCGTTTGATGAGAGCAAAAACCAAATTAACACCGACGGACATATTGGAAGAAAACACAATCGCAATCTTCTTAGACGCCTTCTTAATTTCAGCAATCTGTTTCTTATCCAGACCTGTTGTCCCGATGACCATATTCACCTTGTGCTTCACACAGGCTTTCAAGTTAAGCATCGTCGCTTCAGGAGTTGTGAATTCAATCAGAACCTTAGCCCCCTTAATAGCGTCATTATTATAACTCACTGGAACATTGTGCAATTGAGTCGGTGAATCCGGACGAGCCTGACCTTCAAGCAAAGCCGAAAGCTTAAAAGACTTGTCTTTCAAAGATAACGCCGAAATGCGCTGGCCCATACGACCGCAACAACCTGAAACAGCTAATTTAATCATCAAGGTATCCTTATTTTAATAAACCATACTTGGTTAACGCCATCTTAAGCTTAGCCAAATTTTCTTCTTCCATCTCACACATAGGCAAACGCATTGCCCCGGGGACCAATCCCATCAATGAAGCCGCCGTCTTAACCGGAATAGGATTTGTTTCAATAAATAATGCTTCCACTAAAGGCTTTAGTTTCTGATTTATAGCCTCGGCCTTGGCCTTATCCCCTTTATTAAAAGCATTCACTAAACCAGCCACATCCGCAGGCACAATATTTGAAGCGACGGAAATAATACCCACACCCCCCATAGACATAATGGGTAAGGTCAGAGCATCGTCTCCTGAAATTAATAAAAAATCTTTTGGGCACAACTCACGAATCTTCTTCATCTGCTCTAGATTACCAGAGGCTTCTTTAACACCGATGATATTTTTAAGACCTGATAACTGAGCCATCAGATCCGGCTCAATGTTCTTGCCTGTACGTCCGGCGATATTATAAAGAATAATAGGAATGTTGGCCGCCTCGCTAATCGCCTTGTAATGAAGATAAATCCCTTTATTCGTCGGCTTATTGTAATAAGGGGTGACCACTAAAACGGCATCTGCCCCGACCTTAGCCGCATATTTGGCCATGTGAACTGCTTCCGACGTAGAATTAGATCCGGCTCCGGCAATCACAGGGACTCTTCTGGCCACTGTTTCAACGCAGACCTTAATGACATGCTCATGCTCTTTTTCAGAAAGCGTCGGAGATTCCCCTGTTGTTCCGCAAGGAACCACCCCGTGAATACCTGAAGCAATCTGCCATTCGATCAGTTTCTTATAAGCAGCGTCGTCAATACCGTTGGCAGTAAAAGGCGTGACCAAAGCTGTAAAGGCCCCATGAAATTTCTTTCTATCCATCTTTTTCCTCGTTGTACGGGCGATTAGTCCTGCCTACCGGCAGGCAGGAATCGCCCCTACTGATTATAATAATACTCACCCTTGGCAATCACCTTGGCCGTGCCTTTTAGCCATACATTGTCAATCTTGTGTCCTTCATGAAGATCAAAGGTCACGTCCAACACTTCCTTACTGGCTGTCAACACCTTCATCGACGCTTCCTTTTGTTCCTTCACATTCGGATGCGTATGCAGGTAAGAAATCAACGCGGCTGCAACAGAACCTGTTCCGCAAGCTAAGGTTTCCGCCTCAACCCCGCGTTCATAGGTACGAACCGCCACCATACTATTTCCTGACTTTCCGGTTTCAGGTGACGCGATTTCCACAAAGTTCACATTAGTACCCCGAGGAGCAAAACGCAAATGATTGCGAATCAAACGCCCCAAGCTGTTCACATCCACCTCTTGTAAACCTTCCACAAAGACAACGGTATGAGGAACTCCGGTATCAATATAATCCACGCTCATTTTCTGACCAGCCACTGTAATATTCAGCGCCGACATATAATCCTTAGGATCCGACAGACGGACACGCACCTCTTCGCCGTGAACTTCCGCCAACACTTCACCAGCTAAGGTATCCATCCCAAAGAGTTTCTTCGTAGGTTTACTTTTGGCAACAATGTAAGCGGCCATACAGCGAGCGCCATTACCGCACATCTCAGCTTCAGAACCATCCGCATTGATAATGCGCATCTGATAATCCGACTTGCTGGAATTATCAAAAATCAATACCCCATCCGCTCCGATACCCGTTTGCCGGGCACAGACGGCCTGAGTAAATTTGACATAATCAAAATTGGCAATCGGATCAATGACGATAAAATCATTACCAGCGCCGACCATTTTTACGAATGGTATTTTTTGCATATTATTCCTATTTTGTCGTTCCCGAATGTTTTTGTCGGGAACCTAGTGTTCTAGATCCCCGATAAAAGCATTCGGGGATGACATGATTTTTATTTTAGAAACTTGGGTAATTTCTCCCCACGCATCAAATCTTTAAAACTCTCCCGTTCACGAATGACTTCAAATTGATTTCCCTTCACCATCACTTCAGGGACACGACCACGAATATTGTAGTTACTGGACATCACATAACCATACGCCCCTGCACTCATAATCGCAAGCAAAGCTTCACGATCCACCTTAGGCAACAGACGATCATGGGCAAAAAAATCACCGCTTTCACAGATAGGACCCACCACGTCCACCTTAATCTTGGCAGCCGTCGTCTTTTTCACAGGAACAATTTCATGATACGCATCATACAACATCGGACGAATCAAATCATTCATCCCGCCGTCGACGATGACAAACTTCTTAACCCCATTATCCTTCACATACAAAACCTTGGTCACAAAAATACCCGCATTCCCGATAATAAAACGTCCAGGTTCCATGATAATTTTCAAACCTGTCTTTTCCAGAATAGGCAAGATCTTATCGGCATAATCCTGAGCTGTTTGAGGATTCTCATCCTTATAAATAATTCCTAAACCGCCCCCGATGTCCAAATATTCAATCGTGACACCTTCATGACGCAACTCTTCAATAAAAGCAACCACCTTCTTAAGCGCCCCAACAAATGGCTCCCCCTCGGTAATCTGTGATCCAATATGAATATGCACCCCATTAACCTTCACATAAGGATACTTTCTCTGAGACTTAAAAATCTGCTTGGTGGTTCGCAGGTCAATCCCAAATTTCTTCTTCAAAGAACCGGTCGTGATATATTCATGCGTCGGCGCGGGAACATCGGGATTAATACGCAAGGCTGCCTGCACCGTCTTATTCATCTTCTTAGCAATGCGATTAATCCCAGAAAGCTCAGGTTCACTTTCCACGTTAAACAGTAGAATCCCCGTCTTGATAGCAAAAGCAATTTCTTCTTCCGTCTTACCCACCGAGGCAAAGACAATCTTCTTCGGATCAGCCCCGGCAATTAAGGCCTTCTTAAGTTCGCCGACAGAAACAATATCAATACCTGCCCCCAGATCAATCAAACTCTTGATGACTGCCAAGTTGCCGTTGGATTTCATGGCAAAACAGACAATCGGATTAACCTTGGCAAAAGCTTTTTGAATTTTTAAAAAATGATCCGTCAACGTTTTATAGCTGTACAAATAAAACGGTGTCCCGACGGATTTAGCCACGGCCGACACCTTAACGTTCTCACAGCAAAGCTCACCATTTTTAAAATGAAAATCGTGCATGAATCGAATCCTTTATCAATACAGCGCCTTCGTTATTATTTGAGAAGTTTAATCCAGCTATCTA
>JADFYF010000080.1:0-535 GCA_015233165.1 Candidatus Omnitrophota bacterium | reverse complement strand
TACGTCCTCGTTAAACAAGGAATGATAGCCCTTGAGCTGCTCCTTGGATAAAGAAGCAATGCTGATACCCTGATCAATACACTCCTTGACCATCTTGCCTAAGACATCATGGGCATCCCGATAGGAAACCCCCTTCTTAACCAGATAGTCCATCGCATCCACACAAAAGAAACTCTCGTCATGGATATGCTTCTCTACTTCCTGCTCCTTAACCTTCAACCCCAGAAACACCTTTGCTAAAAGATCCAGCATTAGCTGGGTTGTTTCTACGGTATCAAAAAGCGGCGGCTTATCTAATTGCAGGTCCCGATTATAACTGAGTGGCAATCCTTTCAGTAAAACCAACACCTCCAATAAATGGCCATAAATCTTGCCGGTAGATCCTCGCATCAATTCTAAAACATCAGGATTCTTCTTCTGAGGCATAATCGAGGAGCCAGTGCAGAAGCTGGAATCAATATCAATAAAATTAAATTCCTTCGTCGCCCAGAGGATTAAATCTTCTGAGATTCGAGACAGGTGCATGCTAATGATG
>JADFYF010000007.1 GCA_015233165.1 Candidatus Omnitrophota bacterium | reverse complement strand
CTTAGTCGGAGCAACGTCAGGCCGTACCACCTTAAACGGTGAAGGACTTCAACATCAGGATGGTCATACCCACATCCTTCTCTCCACCGTTCCCAACGTTGTTTCCTATGACCCTACCTTTGCCTACGAGATCGCCGTTCTGATTCGTGACGGGATCTATCGTATGTATGAAAAGCAAGAAAGTGTCTTTTATTATTTAAGTATCGGCAACGAAAACTATCCGATGCCTGCCATGCCCGAAGGAGTCAAAGACGGTATCATCAAGGGAATGTATCGTTTCATCCGATCTGATAAACAATCGACTGTTCGCGCTCATCTGTTTGGTAGTGGTTCTATCATGAATCAAGTCATCGAAGCCCAAAAGATTCTTGAGAACAAATACGATGTCGCAACCGATATCTGGTCGGTCACCAGCTACAACGAATTACGCCGTGAGGCTTTAAACGTTGAACGTGACAATCTGTTACATGGCAGCAAAAACGCTAAAACTCCTTACGTCACAAACCTCCTGAAGAATGAAGACGACATCTTTGTAGCCGCCTCTGATTACATTAAAGCCTTGCCGGATTCTATTCGTCAATGGATTCCTGGCACCTATACGGTTCTTGGAACAGATGGTTTCGGACGCTCTGAAAGCCGCGAACGCCTGCGTGATTTCTTTGAAGTGGATGCCAAACACATCGTCTGGGCTACCTTGGTCACCTTGGTTGACCAGAAGAAGTTGTCTTCTGATGTATTAGCTAAAGCTAAGATGGAGTTAAAAATTAATCCGGATAAATTAAATCCGATGGTGTCCTAATATAAATCTGTCATCCCCGAATGCTTTTGTCGGGGATCCAGAACGTTCGTGAACTAGATGCCCGACTAAAACATTCGGGCATGACAAATGTGGCACAACAAAGGATTGGTATGGAATTAAAACTGCCCGAAATCGGCGAAAACATCACTCAGGGAACAGTCACCAAGGTCTTGGTCAAGGTCGGTGACTCCCTTAAAAAGGGTCAGAACATTCTCGAACTTGAAACAGATAAAGCGGTGGTGGAAATTCCCTCCAACATGGATGGAACCATCAGCGAAATCCTGGTGAAAGCCGGAAGCGTTGTTAAAATCGGCCAACCCGTTTTTATCTTAAGCGGATCAACCAACAAACCTTTGTCACCCCCGAATGTTTCTGTCGGGGGTCCAGAAATTAGCCAACCTCTAGATACCCGACACAAGCATTCGGGTATGACAGAAAATTTCGAACCCACTACTCCAAGAGCTGTCGGCAATACGATTCAAGATCTAGCCCTTCCTCCCTTAGGTGAAAATTTAGAAAAAGGAACTGTCACCAAGATTCTCGTCAAGGAAGGCGATGCCATTAAGAAGGGGCAAAACATTCTTGAGCTGGAAACCGATAAAGCTGTTCTGGAAGTCCCTTCACCTGTTCAAGGAGTTGTTAAAGAAATTCTCATTAAATCCGGAACCGTCATTAAGGTCGGCCAACCCGTCTTTAAGATCTTATCTGGCGCAGTAGCTGCTCCTGTAACTAATCAACCATCGTCGTCCCCGAAAGCTTTAGTCGGGGACCTAGAAGTTAGCAAACCTCTAGATACCCGACAACGACCAACGGAAGTCCCCGACATGAGGGGACAACATTCGGGTATGACAGAAAATACAACAACCACTACCCCCGCTATTAGCGCAGGCCCTGCTCCTGTTCGTAAAGACATTTCTGCCGCTCCCTCTGTTCGTATGTTCGCTCGTGAAATTGGCATTGATATCGGACAAGTTCTCGGTAGCGGTCCTGGTGGACGCATTTCTGTTGATGACGTTAAAAAATATTCCAAAGCTTTAAATACTGGTCGCATTCCATATCCAGCAGCAGCGACGACAAAATCCTTACCTGATTTCTCCAAATGGGGTAACTTCAAACGTGAGGCGATGAGCAATGTCCGTAAAAAGACAGCCGAACATCTTTCCTTTGCCTGGAACGCTATTCCCCACGTCACCCAATTTGAAAAGGTCGACATCACGGAGATTGAAAAATTACGTAAACTTTCTTCCACACATAAAAAACTTTCGATTACCGCCTACTTAATTAAAATCATGGCTATTGGCTTACAGAAATTCCCTCAATTCAACGCCTCTGTAGACATGGCCACCAACGAGATTGTCTTTAAAGATTTCATCAATATTGGCGTCGCTGTTGATACAGACCGAGGCCTATTGGTTCCTGTTCTTAAAAATGTGGATCGTTTAACAGTTCCTCAGATCTCGGATGAATTAGTCGCCGTCGCTGAACGCGCCCGCACACGTAAGACAGGGATTGAAGAACTGCAAGGTGGAACCTTTACCATTTCCAATTTAGGTGGTATTGGCGGCAGCTTCTTTACACCCATCGTTAATTGGCCAGAAGTGGCTATCCTTGGTGTTTCCCGCGGTGTGATGGAACCTGTCTATGTAGATGGAATGTTCCTCCCCAAGCTGATGCTTCCTATTTCTCTATCCTATGATCATCGTCTCATCGACGGTGCTGATGGGGCCCGTTTTATCCGCTGGATTGCCTCTGCTCTTGAGAATCCTTCTTCTGTGGAGGGGTTATAATGTCTGCTCCCATTAAACTCGTCGTCATCGGCGCAGGTCCCGGCGGTTATGCTGCTGCTTTCTTAGCCGCTGATCTTGGACTGGATGTCACCATCGTTGAAAAAGAAATCAATCCTGGTGGTGTCTGCCTTTACCGTGGCTGTATTCCCTCTAAAGCCTTCCTACACGTCGCTAAAATTATTTCTGAAGCCAAACATGCCACGAAGTTCGGTATCGACTACAGTGCTCCCAAGATTGATATCAAGAAATTATTAGATTGGAAGAAAGGTATTGTTAGTAAACTCACCGGAGGTCTTGGCCAATTAACCAAAGCCCGCAAGATTCGCTATATCCAAGGATCAGCGTCTTTTGTTAATTCTCAATCATTAACCGTCAAGAAAACCGACGGAACAAGCGAAGAGGTTGTCTTTGATAAAGCCATTCTAGCAACAGGTTCTCGTCCTTCCACCTTACCTCACGCTCCCAAATCACCTCATATCTGGGATTCGACAGCAGCATTAGACACAGATCATATCCCTGAATCCTTGCTGGTCATTGGTGGTGGTTATATTGGGATGGAACTAGGAACCGTTTATCATGAACTTGGGACCAAGGTGTCCGTTGTTGAAATGCTTTCTTCCCTGCTTCCCGGAGCAGATCCTGACCTGGCTGACGTTCTTAATAAACGGGTCAAGGGCATGTTTGCCAATATCTTCTTAGAAACCAAGGTCTTAAAGATGGATGAATCCTCCAACGGAATCACCGTCACCTTTGCAGATAAGGACGGTAAAGAGTTTAAACACGAATTCAGTAAGGTTCTGATCTCTATCGGACGTAAACCCAACTCTGAAAATTTAGGCCTTGAGAATACCAAGGTTAAGGTTCTTCCCAGAGGCTTTGTTCAAGTCAATGATCAGCGTCGTACGAATGATGACAATATTTATGCTATCGGAGATATCGCTGGCGATCCTATGCTCGCTCACAAGGCTTCCCACGAAGGTCGTGTGGCGGTGGAATCCATCGCAGGTCATAAGGTAGCCTTTGAACCTCAGGCGATCCCTGCCGTCGTTTTTACCGACCCTGAAATCGCCTGGTGTGGGATCACCGAAGGTGACGCTCAAAAACAAGGCAAGGATGTCCGTGTGGTGAAATTTCCCTGGGCCGCTTCTGGTCGTGCTTTAACACTAGATCGTCAAGATGGATTAACAAAACTCATCATCGATCCCAAGACAGAACGAATCCTGGGAGTTGGTATCGTGGGTGTGGGCGCTGGAGAAATGATTGCTGAAGGTGTGCTGGCTGTTGAAATGGGCTGTGTGGCGAATGATTTAAAACTAACGATCCATGCCCACCCAACCATGTCAGAAACCGTCATGGAAACAGCAGAGATGTTCTTCGGAACCTCGACTCACGTTTATCGTCCTAAAAAATAATAGACATGCTTAAAAATCTTTCCGTCGTACTGATAATTCTTACAATCATCGTTGTCAATGCTTTGCGTTTCTGGCAATTAGACAATGTCCCCTACGGATTTAATGTGGATGAACTAAGCGGCGCTGTTACTGCCGCCTGTATTGAAACTGAAGGTACTGACGCTCATCTTACCCCCCATCCCGTATTTTTTGAACAGCATTACGGAACACCTAAACCTCCTGTTTACATCTATCCTGGTGTTATTTGGACAAAAACTTTCGGCCATAAGGTTCCTAGTATTCGTGCCTATACCGCCTTTGCCAATGTATGGACAATCGTAGGCTTGTTCTTTCTAGCAAGATTAATACTAGGGACTTCCTACGGACTATTAGTTACCCTGTTGGCAAGTATCTCTCCTTGGGTGTGGCCCCTATCACGCATTGGTTATGAATCCACCTTCTGTGTCACCTTCTTTATTTGGGGAATTTATTTCTTTTTGCGATCAAAACAATGGATGGATAAAATTGCAGCCGCCATCCTCTTTGCCTGTGCCATCTATGTCTACCCACCGGCGAGACTTCAAACACCCATAATTCTTGGGACCTTATTTATTTTTGATCTCACACGACAAACACTGCGTAAACGCTATTGGGCCGCCCTACTTCTTACAATGGTTATTATCTGCATCCCTTTAGTTCAAGGAACATTGTGGGGAGGGCTGCAGCAGCGATTTAATGATATATCCATCTTTAATACCAGCTACCTGAAATCTATGGGTAAAACACAAAATCTTAACGATCTGGCCCAGATCTTTACGAATAACTATCTCCTGCACTTTTCACCTTACTATCTATTCACCACCGGAGACCCTTCATGGGAACATTCCACCCAGCATTTCGGCTTATTGAGTTGGCTAGATATTCTTGGGATATTAGCCCTCATCTTCTTTCTCCTTTTTCGCTTTAAAGACATTAAACCTCAAGGCTGGTGGCTGGTGTTTCTAGGGGTTAACTTCTTCATCGGAATTATACCGGCCTGTCTGACAAATTCAGGATTGCCAAGCTCCCTGCGCACCATAGGCTCTTCCCCCTTCCTTTTCCTATTAGCCGGTTATGGCCTATGGCTACTGACTCAACGCTTAAAGATATTTCTTCCCGTCATTATCGTCTTGAGTATGATTTTTGCTTTCGCTTCTTTAAAAGTCTACTTTACAGTCTACCCTCAGGCCAGTAAAGGTTGGTTTGGCTACTGGACCAAGGAAGAAGCTTTAAATGCCAAAACAGACGAAGATTGGCTTAAATTTATGGTGAATTACAGAGAACAGGACTATCACTTTCGATATTACCTGATGAATTACCGCGCAGATAGCTGCTCTTCTTCACGGGCGAGATGGATCAAAATGCGGGAAATGCTGGGCCTGCCTAAAGCTTACTAGAATCCTTTTTCATTATTACTTTATAACGGTTCCTTTCTTCTTAATATTAAAGTGGCATGACTAGCCTGATACCCTCCTTCATTGTCCCAATTTCCAAATGACTTAACAGGAACAAATTTCTCTGCCATATATTTTGCTAAAATCCGAGAATACGTCACTCCAAAATAACCGATGTCAGAGGCATGAGAACGAATACGATTGGTCAAAAGAATAAAGTTAACATGATTTCTTTCAAGGTCCTGAATAATTCCGACCTCTTGCTGGGAAGTAACATGATTCATCTCAATAAAGTTTAATAATCTCGTCGGACTCTTACGATTTGCCAAATAGTAATATAGAGGATCGTAGGGGAAGGCAAAAAAAGTTTCATTAGGAGCCAAAATCAGGTTAAGAAATCCGGTCGTATCCTGGACGGTTTTTATCCAATCCGCATCATTCTGAATAAAAATCTTTGCCCTGGGGTCATCCATATAATGTTCGGTTCTATGGATATCTTTAACCTCCTTGGTATTAGCCCCTTGAGACACAACAGCAATAAGCACTATGATACCAACAATTACCCCTCTTATGATCCCATTAAACCTCTTTAAACCCATGGCAATCACAGAAAACATCCATACAATACCCACGGGTTCTGTCCAATACCCTCGATACCATACTCCACTCATTAAGTATTCATGCAAATTAAGGGCATAATAGACACCAAAAATAACCACTATCAAGATAGCCATATTACGCTCTTTAAGTGAAGATTGTTTGTTTCTTATCATTTGAATAGTGCGAACAAAAGAAAAGATAACGGTCATTGTAAAAAACAATTGCCTGGGATCAGTCAAAACATCTCTTAATAGACGTAGGAATCGATTCACAACAGCCGCAAAAAGACTGATATGGTAAGGCTGATAGGCTCCGAAATAAGGCAAACACTGGTTAATTTCTACCCACGAGAGCCCTCTTAAAAGAAAACTATAAATAGCCGCAACAGTTATAGGCAGAATCCCAATGGCGGCAATATAGAATTTCTTTTTGCCAGGGGCCCACTTAATCCCCTGAAGAAAATCTGTAAGGATAACTGTAAGAAGAAGAACACCCCCAGCGACTGCGCCGATATTAATCTTAATTAACGCTAAAATAAAGGCACAAAAAAGCGCTAGCCAAAGATATCCGTTTCTTTGATAGCGAATATAACTAGCTATCATCCAAAGAAATATCGTAAGAACAAAAATTCCACCGTCGTGATTATATGTATAAAAGAAATTGTGCCTAAAAACATAGAACCAAAGAGCCCCTGCAAATCCAATAAAAGAAAACGACAACGTACGCAAGGTTAAGAAAATAAATATCCCTGACAAAAATTTAAACAATACCTGCCCTTTTAAAATACTGAGCATATTAATGCCAAAGATCTTTAAGAAAAAAGCATAATAGAATGGCAACAGTGGTCCATAAATCCACAAATAATCCTTATAGGGCATTTCTCCATGCAAGGTTCGATCAAAGGCATATAAACAAATACCCTGATCACCGCTGGCCACGAGTCCATACGTGTCTAATTGAGGTAAAAAAACATATACCCCAAAAGCTATGGTCAAATAAAAGAAAACATCTCCCCAAAGTTTTTGATTAAATATTCTCATTGGAACCTTGTTCATGCCAGCGTTTAATTTCAATAATGTTATAAAACATTCTTAGAGAATCTTTGATGATATGAACCTTACTACCATCGACATGCGTCCAGTTAACAGAAACTTCCTTGATAGAATACCCCTGTCTCTGTGCCAAATACAAAACTTCTAGATCAAAGCCAAAACCTTCCAAATGCACCCTTTCAAAGATATTTCTAGCAACTTCTCTACGGAACATTTTAAAACCGCATTGTGTATCCCTGATTCCTTTAATTAATAAGCTTGAAACTAAGAAATTAAAAACATTCCCCATCCATTTACGATAAGCCAAAGCTTTGACCTGAGATTTCTCATCCGTCAATACTCTAGAACCAATAATGACATCACTGCCCTGTTCAAATAAAGGTAGATACCTCTCAATTTCCTCAGGCCCCGTCGAACCATCCGCATCAAGAAACAAAACAATATCTCCTTCTGCCTGCAAAAACCCCTGCTTAACAGCATACCCCTTACCATGATTGCGCTCTAACGAATGGACACTCAAAGATGTGAACTGTTTCTGAAATTCAAGAGCCACCTGAGCCGTTTTGTCCTTACTGCCATCATCCACAACAATAATTTCATAACTATTAGAAGAATTCTTACAATACGTAACCACCTTCGTTAGAAAAACGGGTAGACGCTGTTCTTCGTCCTTGGCTGGAATAATGATCGAAATACTAACCATGCCCTGTACCCTCATGATATTTAATCCTTTGGCTAAGAAAAATTCCAACCAGGAATATCCCAAAACCTACCCAGGAAATAACCCTCGCTATTTGACGAATCCATGTAGAACCAAAAATCACATTAATCAGATGCTTTCCTTGTGGAACACTAAAAAAAATCAAACCAAATATATTGCTCGAATCAATAGCTACTTCCTTACCATCAACAAAAGCTCGCCAACCAGGGAAATAAAATGAATGAAAACAAACCAATAATCTTGAATATGCTATCAATTGAACTGTATGACTAATTGCATTTTCCCTATGATAATCAAGGATTTCTCCTCCTCCTTGAAGAATTTGAAATTTATACCTGGGGGCTACTGTTGGAGGAATGGCAACCCATTTAGGCGTTCTTTCCCCCTCTCCCAGGAAAATATAATTCAATGGATTTCTTTGAAAAGCAATTTCATCAAGTGTTTGATAATTCACAACCCAAAAAAATCTCATGGATGATAAGAATATAAAGGCAATAGCAATAACTAAAATAAAATTAGATTTATAATTATTCTTTACACACACCATGATGCTTCCAGATAGTAAAGCCACAAGAAAAACTCCTATCGTCAAAAGTCTCCATGGGAATTGAATAAACTTTAAAAAACTTACCCTATCCCAAATCACTTGTGAAAATGGCAACGTAAGAAAAAAAACACCACAAGCTATAACTAAAAAGAATACATAATGAAGAACTAGCCACCGATTTTCTTTATAAATTCTAAACATCCCTACAAAGCCCCCCCCTATTAATAAGATAGGAATGAGACCTATTTGAAGACACACACCTTCCATATCTGTCCTCCTATCCCAAGGGAATCGAAACAATTGAATCAAAGAAATAAAATTGTTATGAACGTCATACCTCTTAGTAATTAAGAAGTTAAGATTTAAATATACACTTTCAACAGTAGCCGGAAGCCAAAAAAAAGAAGCCATTATTAACCCCGATCCTACGATAAAACAATTTAAAAATAACCCTTTTGAATTTCTGCTTAAGATGAATAAAAATACAATATAAAAAAGCAACAAGATAACAAAAAACATACTCATAAAGTGAGTTAAAATAGACAAAAACACACCCACTGCCCCTAAGATTAAATACCGCTTCTGAACCCTATGATTAATTTTATAAAGAGAAAGAAGGATCCAAGGGAAAAACGCATGAATACTAAACTCTGCAAAAGCTCCTCGAACATAAAGATCCTGGATAAAATAAGGTGCATACACATAAGCTACCGCAGATAAAACACCCCCCCTATGCCCCCAAAGTTCTCTTGCGAAAAGATACATTCCTATAGCTGAAAATAACCAAAAGGCAACACATACCAAATTGATAGCCACAATCATATTCTGAGTTATCTTAGAAACAACGACTGCGATAACAGAAAAGAATGGTGGGTAGAAATTAAAAACTGGAGAGCCATATCCCCAATTCATGTCCGAAGCCCATCGAATCAATATTTGACCATCTCCGACAAATTGATTAACATACAACGCCCTTAGCAGACCAGCTTCAGCATCGTGACCCTTAATCAAATAATGATTCGCTATCAAACCATGACACAAGGGTAATACCAAAACTATTAAAATACCTACCGCTATCCAAGTCTGAATTATATTTTTTCTATACACAATAAACTTTCTTCTTAAAAGACAAGCCGCCTGTAAACACTTTTAAGCCTTTACCTCGTTAAGAGGTGAGCTTGAATACTTAAACCTCTTCCTTAAAATATAAATAATTATTCCAGAAATAAATACACATAAACCCGCCCAAGAGAAGATCCCAGCTATCTTACGAACAGGAGTCGAAGAAAAGACCACATTAATCAGATGCTCTCCTTGTGGAACACTAAAAAGAATCAAACCAAATTTATTACTCGAATCAATAGCCACTTCCTTACCATCAACAAAAGCTCGCCAACCAGGGAAATAAAACGAATGAAAACATATTAAGGATGGCTGGAAAGCCATAACCTTAACCGAATGATTAACAGATGTGTTTTGTTTGTACTCTAGGAATTCGCCTATTCCTTGAACAAATTGAAATTTCTGAGAAGGTCTTTTAGTCGGAGGATAATAAATCCATTTAGGTGTATACTCCCCCTCTCCTAAGAAGGTGACATCTGAAATATTGTCATACAGGGATTTATCATTAATTTCTCCATGCGCTACAGGATATAGCAACTTAATCGACGAGATCATTATGAGAAGGATAGATATTGCAAGAATACCATTGCTTAACTTCTTAGATTGAATCACCGTCATTGCTCCACCAGCCATCAAGGATACTGTAAAACTAATCACAGCAAGGAATCGCCAAGGAAATTGGATAAATCTCAGCGCAATAATGCTTTGCCAAATAGATTGCGATAAAGGCAAGGTTAAGAAACTCAGCATCAGGGTCACCACAAAAAAGAACAAATACTGGCAATAGAAGGAACTTCTTTTCTGAAAATCCCTAGCGATAAAAAACAAAGGCATTAAGGCTAAAATCACTGTAAATAACCCAATGTGATAGGGTAACGTTGTCATATCCGTCGGATGCACGCCCCAGGGTGTATTCAATAAGTGTCCTAACGTCAGAAAACTTTGATGAAATTCATAATGCAAAAAGAATAGAAATATTATATTCAAGAAGGTCTTCTCAGAGAAGGCTGGAAGCCAGAAAAAAGCAGACATCATCAAGCCTAGGACAATCATAGCGGCCGATACCCAAAGGAGATGGACATTCTTCCTGAGCAATGATAAGAAAACAATATAAAACACAGCTATCGGGAAAAAAATCATCGTCATGACGTTATGAGTAAGACTTAAGCCACAAACGCCAAGGACTCCTAAGACAACATAACGCATTTGAAATTTCTGACTAAGTTTTAAGAAGGACAAAAGAATCAACGGAAAGAAGGCAAAAGCGGAGAATTCCGCAAAAGCTCCTCGATCATACAAATCCTGAATATGATAAGGCGCATACATATACGCGATGGCTGATAAAAGACCTCCCCTTCTAGAATTAAAAAACTCTCTGGCAAAAAAATACATCCCTATTCCAGAAACAGCCCAAAATAGAACACAGGTCATATTGATAGCAAATGTGGCATTATGGAAAACCTTAAGAAACAGGTCCCCAACAAGATAGAAGAAAGGAGGGTAAAAGTTAAACATGGGAGAACCATATCCGTAGTTTACCTCTGAAAACCACCGAGGGAAAAGTTGCCCATCGGTCATCAAATGCTTATCCATACATAAGACCCTAATCAATCCCGACATGGCATCATGTCCTCTAATTAAGCCCCCCTGGAATAAACTAAAAGACAAGGGAATCATCAAAAGAACAAACAAAGACCAAATAATCAACGCTCGTTTCATAAATCCTTATGATTTCCCTTTAAGGTAAAACAAATAAATCTTATTAAAAGTCTTAATTTGAGCGTTATTCCACATAAATAAGAAAATCTTCTTATGTTCATCACTCATCGGCGGCCCCATTAAGGCGAAACAAACCATTTCTTTACCCTGACTATACAAAGCGATGAAATCACCAAAGGTACTAAAACTCCTCATTGGCCGGTCAGAATAAAACTGAAAAAACTTATCTCCTAATCCAATAGAACAAAAGTTCGCCGTCCCATTAAAATTCTCTTTAGCAAACGTTACCGATTCCTTATAAGTGTTTTGATATTCTTCAACAATATCCGAAGGTTTCGTTTTCCAACTCCACCCTATCGAACATAATGTAACAAACACACCGACAACACATAAAATCTTAAATACTTTTGGAAACTTCTCAGGAATTAATCTGGGAAGGACGCTCATCCCATTGGCTACCCCTAAAAAAATAAAAGGAATCAAAAATGCGAAAAAACGTGTCGATAAAAATTGAGGATTAGCCAACCAAAAAGGAATGGGTATAAGAAATAAAAACAAAACATACACCCTCCACCCCGCCAATCGCACATTAGCCTTCATTAATCCTATGATCATCAATATCAGACAAACCACTCCCAAGGGAATCAACGCCAACGATAAAAAATCCGTTAAAACCATCAGAGGAAAATTGGAAATAAACTCCCCTTTAATTCCGCTCTGAGAAAAAACATATTTTCCAGCAATAGGAATGTAGACACATGCCGATAAAAGAAACGATACCAGGACTGAAAAAAAACCATAAATCAATGATTGATGTTCCATCCTAGGTTTATGAAGGATTCTTTTCTGAAGACTCAATACAATGACATGACAAAGCTGTGCGAATATAACAGGAAGAAAGAATAAATGAAACGCAATCCCTATAGTATTCACCACCCCTAAGGAAAGAGCTTTTTTCTTCGATGGATACTCAAGAAGTCGAAAATATAAAGAAGTCGAAAGAATCGTAAAGAATATGAAGGCAGAATAACCTCGACCAGAGGCGCTCCAAATAACACATACTGGAGATAGGGTCATTAAGAGCGTTCCTAAAAATGCCGTCCATCTTCCAAAGTACTCTTTTAACCAGAACCAAAAAACAACGACACTTCCTAATCCAAAAATAAGGGCAGGTAAACGTACCGTCCACTCTTTAATTCCCAAGAAATGGCATACTCCAAAAGACAAGACAGTATATCCGATATGATTAGCTGTAGAGTAGTCCTCTAAGAAATATGAACGAAAGACCTCTGGAGAAAGCAAGCCGTGATTGACCAAGAAAAGCTCATCATAGAAAAAACCCCTATTCATCTGAAGGATTCGAAAACAGAAAGCTAGGATAATCAAAAAAATAAACGAACAGAGTTCGATGAATTTGATCCGAGATAAAGAAATGGCCATGTATTGGAACCTACAAGGTTGGTAAGAATAACTGGATTTAAAGTTAATGCAAATATAAAATTTTCTTATTATACTATTTCAAACTTAGAAACATATCAAACAAAAAGGAAATTTGTTTTGCCATTTCCAACATTTTCTCGTCGAATCTTTATTCTTATAATTCCCGCAATTATACTAATCCTTTCCGTGATCCTTAAATTGACAGCCGGACCTTTGTGGCAATATTGCGATCCTTGCTACCAATATCTTTTTAACGCTCTTCATATGGTTAAAGGGATGTCTCCAACCTACATTGACCACCCCGGGACCCCTCTGCACCTTTTAATTTTCTTTATCATCAAAATTCTTAATATTGGCCATTCTTCTGCACAAACCCTTAATAACGTGCTTATTACCCCGGAATTCTATCTATCTGTTGTTAATATTATCTTGATTTTATTTTCCTTTCTAATTTCTGTCTGTTTAGGCGCCTATATTTATCATAAGACCCAAGACCTGACTGCTGTTTTTCTAACACAGTTACCAGGACTTAGTTTTCCCATCCTTCAAAGTTATGGTTATCCTGACCCCTTTCCTCCCATCGTTGCCAACGTTAATCCGGAGCTCCTGTTAATTGGCATCACCAGCCTTTTTAATTTAACCTTCTTAAGGCTATTCTTTTCAAAGACACAAAAAACAGAAACCCGCTCTACTGTATTAATAGGATTTATATGTGGATTGGGTTTAGCCACTAAAATAAACTTCTTTCCTCTCTTGCTTCCCGTTTTAATTTGTCTCTCCTGGCAGAGATGGCCTATATTTATCCTAACCTGTTCCCTATCCTTTATTTTATGGACCCTGCCGATCCTTTATAAATATCCTGTCATGGGACAGTGGCTCCTCGGTATCCTCAACCATACAGGAGCCTATGGTATGGGGAGCCAAGGTATTATTGATTGGCACGAATTCTTCGCCCATCTTTTTAAAGATATCTTCAATAACTGCTGGCTCTATGTACTTTCTATTGGAGGAATTTTTATCTACAGTTCTATTCAAATGATCAAAAACAGGTCTAATCGAACCATTCGTTTCCAATGGGCGGCCGCACTAGGAGTCCTATTACAAATAACGATAGTCGCAAAACATTTTTCCTTACACTACCTTGTCCCAGGAATCGGCCTATGCGGTTCCGTCTTTTTTCTATTTTATATTGATAAGATGATGGGAAATAAAAGACTAAAAATTATGATTACCCTCTTTATTGTGCTATTTATTCTTGAAAACATCCGAGAAAGCATAGTATGTTCCAACAAATACTTCATGCTAACCAACGACATCCATAGCTTTCAGGAACGAATATATTCAAAATATCCCGCTTGTACCATCATCGCCTCTCACTCAAAAACAATGAGCCTATATTTAAGTCAAAATTACGCTTTATTTTTTGGTAACCGATATAGTTCCCATAGGGAAAATCAAGAAATCTTAGAAACACATCCCCATAGTTACTACTTTAATCCGGATCTAGTGGATTCTGACACCGACAGCTACGGAATATGGAATTCAAACAACAGGGTCTTTGCAGACGATCTCCTATCCTCTTCAGCTTGTACGATATTTATTGCCGGTCATGATTTTACCCAATCTCCCTTTTTATTGCGTCAGATTGAAACCTCAACCTATGCCAATGCCTACCTGTTGCTTGGTTCAACGGAAAAAGAAGCCAATGAATTATTCTCTAAAGCAGAAGATTTCTTAAACAAAGGTAACTACCCTACCGCCTTTGCCTTAGCATTAAAAAGCAGAGAACTAAACTATCAACCCAGAAATAAAGTAGAACTTCTGATGACCATCATTTATCACAAAATAAAAAAATAATTAAATTTAAAAACCGTCATAATTCAGCATTACCGAGAAACCGCCAATGTTTTCCAACCTTCTTCCTTATAGTATTTTATTCATCATTCCCCTACTAACAGGGATTGTCTTTCTTTTATCAAGGTTTGCAGCAGGTCCTTTTTGGCTCAATTGTGATCCCTCGTATCTTTACCTATTTAATGCTCTTCATATGGTTAAGGGTCTTACACCTACCTTTCTCGACAATCCAGGAACTCCTCTTCAAATTCTAATTTTATGGATCATTCGTCTTCTGAATATAGGACACAACAGCTCCCAGACAATCCATGAGGTGCTATTACATCCCGAATTCTATCTCTATACCACCTACCTTGTGCTCATTCTTTTCTTCACGATTGCTTCCATCTACCTTGCCGTTTATGTATATCGTCAGTCTCAAGATAAAATAGCAGCTATTTTGACACAATTACCTTTCTTAAGTTTCTTCTTTCTACGAGGCTTTGAGACACAGCTTCCTGTGATTCCTGTCATCACCAATATTGGCGCCGAATGCGTGCTTGTTGTTATTTCATGTCTTTATAATTTATATTTTCTTAAGCTTTACTTTGCCGATACACCTAAAAAAAGACTTTCAGCCATTCTATCTCTAGGGTTAGTTTGTGGACTTGGATTTGCTACCAAATTAACCTTTCTCCCTCTAGTTCTTTGCGGCTTATTGATTACTCCCTGGAAAACAAAAATCTTGTTTCTAGCCGGATTTATAACAGCCTTTGTCCTGGGAACCTTCCCAGTCATCCACCAATATCCTGTTTTACTCCAATCTATTAAGGACTACTCTGTTCACACGGGACATTACGGTTCCGGCCCTCTTGGTTTTATTAACTGGTCCGAATTTTTTCCTAATATTCTAGAAATCTCCTCTCACTACTGGTTCTTCGTTTTGCTTTCAATAGGACTATTTATCTGGTCCTCAAAACAACTCATTAAAAATCACAAAGACCGTCTGACACTTTTCTTGTGGACAGCCTGTTTAGGAACGCTGTTGCAATATGCCGCCACAGCCAAACATTTTTCCCTTCACTATCTGCTTCCCGGCCTAAGCCTATTTAGTTCTATTTTTCTTTTATTTTATCTTAAAACAATCCATCACTCTCCCCGATACAAGCCAACAGCGATCATTTTTATTATTGCCTTTACTTCTTTCTGTATGCTCCAACATATCCTGTACCTTCCTAAAGTAGCAGCCTTAAGTCAAGATATTATTAAACTCCAAAATGACGTATCTTTAAAATATCCTCATTCAAACATCATCCCCACCTCTTCCATTGCTACGAATATCTATTTGAATCAAAAACATGCTCTGCTGTTCGGAAACTATGCCGGTTTACATTATGAAAATAACGAATTATCTTCTCTTTATCCCCAGGATGTCTATTTTGATACGGAACACAGTGAAACTCGTGCCCGAGAAGATGGGTATGGCATCAGAGATGCTTTTGGAAAACGAATTTTTGCTGACGACCTTTTACCCCTTCATCAACCCATCATTTTTATTAAACTTGGAACTGATTTTCCAGACTCAGCTTTACATGTCCAATTAATACAACGATCCTTCTATGCCAGCGCCTATCTTTTAATTGGTTCAACGGAAAAAGAGGCCGATGCTTACTTTCTTGCTGCGGATAATGACTTAAAACAAGGGAAATACCCTGAAGCTTTCGCCTTAGCCCTTAGAAGTAAGGATTTAAATTTTGAACCTAAAGAAAAGATTGAATATTACTTACAATTTCTTTATAACCATCTTCAGCATAATCAATAAAGACTTTTTTCATCAAAAATCCTTGTAAGTTTAAAGATGACAAATTATACTCTCGCACTGGGTTGTATGTTTAGGTTAGAAATCAATATCCCCAGAAAAATTGAAAGAAAATCATGAGTAAGGCTAAAGTTATTATTATCATGCCCGCGTACAATGTAGCTCCCGTCTTAAAAAAGACAGTTGCTGCCATTACCCCTCATTCCTACGATGAAATTATTGTTGTTGATGATGGAAGTAAAGATACTACCGCGCAAGTTGGACGCGAATTAGGTTGCACCGTTATTGTCCATCCTCAAAATCGAGGGTATGGTGGCGCTCAAAAAACGGGTTATCAAGAAGCTTTGAAAAGAAACGCCGATCTTGTTGTCTTGGTTCATGGAGATAATCAATACGATCCTTCTCTCGTCTCTGCCTTTGTTGATAAAATCGTTCAAGAAAAGTGTGACCTTGTTACAGGAACTCGAATGATCTTAGGAGATGTTCTCAAGCAAGGAATGCCTATCTGGAAGTTTATTCCTAATCGATTCCTGACCTGGCTTGAGAATACTGTTTTTGAAAGCCACATTACCGACTACCACAATGGCTTTAGGGCTTATTCTGCTAAATTCTTAAGTGAAATCCCATTAGATTTATTATCTGAGAAATTTGATTTTGATACGGATATCATCATTCAAGGAGCTATCCGAAAATATAAAATTGGAGAAGTTCCGCATCCTACCCGTTATAATGAAGAAAATTCTCAAATGCCTTTTAGCAAAGGTGTTGTCTATGGGTTAAGTATCTTACGTACGGTTGGTCTTTACATTCTGCACAAGGTTGGAATCTACCGACAAAAAATCTACATTGTTAAAAACAATAATCTATGAGCGCATCTAAAGGAAATATCTTAGTTACTGGAGGAGCTGGATTTATCGGCTCTCACGTAGCTCAAGAATTACTTAATATCGGTTACACTGTCGTCATTCTCGACGATTTAAGCGGTGGATTTAAGGATAATATTCCTCCCAAGGCTGAATTTGTACACGGCAGCATCACTGATGCCCCCTTACTTTCGGAACTGTTCAAGAAACACCAATTTGACTACGTCTTTCACCTAGCAGCCTATGCGGCTGAGGGTTTAAGTCATTTTATCAAACGATTTAATTATACGAATAATGTGATTGGCTCCGTCAATCTCATTAATGAATCTGTCAAAAACAACGTTAAATGTTTCGTCTTCACCTCTTCTATTGCTGTTTATGGAGAGAATCAGACACCTATGAAGGAAGATCTTGTTCCCAGTCCTGAAGATTCCTATGGAATTGCTAAATTTGCTGTCGAGTTAGAACTCAAAGCTAGTCATAAAATGTTTGGCCTTAATTATATTATCTTTCGCCCACATAATGTTTATGGTGAGAATCAGAATATTGGGGATAAATATCGCAACGTCATTGGTATTTTTATGAATAATATTATGCAGAATAAGCCCTTGGTCATCTTTGGCGATGGAGAACAAACAAGAGCCTTTAGCTATATTTCTGATGTTGCTCCACTGATCGCCAAATCCATTGAATCTCCTGCTTGCTATGGTGAAACCTTTAACGTAGGGGCTGATCAACCTTATACGGTTAATCAACTTGCTCAAACTGTCAACAAAGTTATGAAATCAAAAACAAAAATACGCCATGTTGAAGAAAGAAATGAAGTCAAACATGCTTATGCAGATCATAGCAAGGTTAAGAAATTTTTTAATCCTCAGCAATCTGTTCCCCTTGAAGAAGGTGTTTCTTCAATGGCGTCGTGGGCTAAAAAAGTTGGGGCTAGAAAAAGCTCAGAGTTTGAAGCCATTGAAATTCATAAACTCCTCCCCCCCTCCTGGATCAAATCTCCAAGTCATTAAATCTAATTAGGCATTAAACGTGGAATACAAATTGTGGAGATAGCCAGATAAAAGGCAAAATAAGCAGAAATCATATATTCCATTGGTGGAAAACTTTCACTAATCATCCAAAATCCGTGGAAAGCAACAAACATAAATATTGTCAATAAACTTATAAATTCAATTTGAAACAGCCTATCCTCTTTATATTTAATAACCCAAGGAATAGTCATTGGAAGAAATCCAATTAAACAAACAATTCTATATTCATAGGTAATGGAAGGTAACAACATATTAATAGTAACTAAACTCGTCATATAAGGTAAGAAAGTATTATGAGATTTTATTCGTTTATAATTCAAACAAAGAGGTATTAAATAAACGCCTAAGGTGATCAAAGGAATCAAGGATATGACATAGGAAGGCATTCTACTAACCAAGGAAATTCCTTCAGCTGAAAAAGATTGGGCTTGGGTAAGGATCGTTAGGTAATCTTTTAAATAATAAGGGAAGAATACCAAGGTCAACACAATAACAGCGGCGAACATGAGACAAAATTTTATTTTATCCTTATCCCTGGATAAAAAGAAATAAATCACAAAGGCCTGAATAAAAAATGGGGCTAAGGTCCATTTAAGGGATGCAAAGATGGCTGAGATTACAAAAGCATAGCCCTTGGATTCTTGGACAGCAAACATGAAAAACAAAATAGCTAAAGCTGGATATATTTCAAATTGTCCTCGTTCAAACCAAGAAAGACCAACGGGAGTTAAAAACAAAAGAATAGAATAAATTAATATAAAAGGAATAATCAATAACTCTAATTTGTAGTACCTCAAAACCAGGTAAGTTGCTATTAACAAAAGAATGCATTGAAAGAATATATGAAATAAAACGGCTGTTGAATAAGGAAGCTTACAGAAGGTTTTACTATACAAATAGCATATGATGGGCGAATACAAAAGAGGTCTTCCTAAGATATCATAATTCCTATTCGTATAAATATCCCCTCTATCAAAATTCTTAGCTCTGTAATAGACTCCTGCAAAATCTAAGGCAAAACTCATATCCCAGAAAGCACTATTATAACTAAACGGTTGCAAGAATCCATACAAAGGTTCAGGGGTTGTCTTTCTGTCTACACGGGAGATAAATGCATTCGAAATATTTTTAATATTAGAAAATATTACTGGCGCTAATAAAAATCCTAAAATCATTGATACTGTAATCACCCACGGATATGGTCGTTGAGAAATACAAAACTTTCTAAATATCATTAAAGAAACCTCATAGGTATTAGTTAAACTGAAATCCCATCTTATCGACAACCATTTCTTGAGTAGGCGCTAGCTGGACAAAATACTGGTCTGCTAGAATCACCGTTCTTCCTTCGGGGGCAACGATCATCAAGGCGGCTTTCTCGTCGATGGCATTCCCTGCCAAGGCTGTCCGTTCACCGTTCAGATAGGCTTGATCTACCATCAAAGGATAGAGGGGCTGACGGGCTTTCATGTTCATCCATCGCACAATAATCCGTTCTCGACTAAAAAACAAAACCTTCCAAGACAAATCGTCATCAATAGAAAATACGTGCTTTATGCCATACGAGTCCAAGAACTCTATGACCTTGGAAATCTTCTGCATTTCCGGAACTTCGGTAGATGATTTTGGATCACTGCGATAGAAGAGTCTGGCATTAAGGCTTGTAAAAAATCCTAAAACAATAAAAACACCAATAACAAGACCTAAAATGGGTTTTAAAAAAGAATATCTCTTTAACCAATCAAAACCTTGGATACCAACCCACATAATCAAAACCAAACTCAAAGGAAGAAAGTATCTGTCTCCATAAATGTCTTTGTTAAGGATAAATGTAACTCCCAAAACAAAAATAATACTAACGAGAAACACCGTCGATAGCTTATTAACTCTGCCTTTTAGTAAATCAACACAATATCCCACCAAACAAACAACAAACACCAGACACCAAAGTTTTGTGGCCCAACCCGCAGCCCAATCAATATTGTCAGAAATTTGAGATACCCCCCCGTAAACTCTCTGCCATAAAATAGAAAAAGAATGAAAAACATTATCTGGCTTAAAAACAACAGGTTTCCAGAAATCTGTGTTCCCCTGAATGAGCGCCATGATCTTAGCCAGAATAAATACTCCTGTAAAACCAAGAACGCCCATAAAAACATCTTTTAATCCTGCATGCTTCTTAAATGTGTATGCTATTAACGCAACAATAATGATTAAGAACAAAGGTTGAGAAAAGAAAAGAGCTCCCAGAACAACGCCTATCCAAATATAAATTTGTTTTCCCTTAAAACTGTTAAGCTTGGACAATAATAGAAATAAAAGACAAGAAAAGATAAAGCCGCTGGTATATATATAGGCCATGGTAGACCAAACCATCCAAGAGGAAGAAAACACTAAAAGACATGTTATCCAGAAGGCATAAACGGCAGCAGTCCATTGAGCCAAGGCACAATAGAAAAACACACAACCTAAAGTCCATAATAAGAACATAGGAATTTTGACAGAAAGCACGCTTACTCCAAAAGTCTTTAAAGCTATCGCTATAGCACCGCTGGTAAGCCATGAAAAACCGTAACCTTGTCCCCAGTAATAAAAAGGAAAATCTTTACCTGCAGCCATATGCTGAGCCATCAAACCCAAGACGCATTCATCACCATCTAAATGCAAATAAGGAGATAGTAACTGCGGTAGGCGAGAAACAATAGACAACAGAACAACCAAAGAAATCCAAGGCATGAAAATCCTTTTAAGAAACATCCCTATTAATAACCTGCTTAATCACCAATCTGATATCTTCTAATTCAAAAGGTTTCTTCAAGCAGCCCTGAGCTCCTAAACGAACAGCTTCATCCTTTTGTTCTTGAACAGAATATCCACTCATCATCACAACAGGCAGATGAGGGGACTCAGACTTAATATCTTTAAGAACCTCTATTCCACTTCTCTCGGGCATCACCATATCCAGAAAGACGATATCAAAAGTTTTTTCCTTAATCAGTCCGACAACCTCCTTGGGATTATGCACCACGGTAATCTGATGGCCGTAATATCCTAAGGTGAAATCAAAAAAATCCTGAATAACCTTTTTATCGTCAACAACAAGAATCTTAATAGGGTTTGTTGTAGTTGAACTCATGCCCCCTCCTTCGATTAAACCGCCTTCACCAAACAAGGCAGGTAAATACTAAAGACCGTTCCCTCTGGACTACTAGCCACTTCAATTCTTCCTCCATGCTCAACAATCAAATCATGACACAGAGCCAATCCCACACCAGAGCCCTTCTCCTTCGTCGAGAAAAAAGGATCAAAGATTCTTTTTTGTTCCTCAGGATCAATACCAGAACCGTTATCTTTAAAACGGACGATAACCATTTTTTTTTCTTTATCCCACTCGGTGGATACTTCCAGCGTTCTCGTGAGGCCTGCCGCTTTTTCACTTAACGCTTCCATGGCATTGACCGTCATATTCATAAAGACCTGTTGCAGATGCAACGGATCGGCAAACACTTCAGGAAGTTCCTCTTCCATCTGCATATCCCACCCTACTCGACGAATACGCAATTCATCACTCAACAAATTCATCGCCTTAGCCAGAACACTATTGACATCCACCGCGTCTTTCTGAATCTTCCGATGGCGAACCAACTCCATTAAATTCTCAAGCATATCTCGAATATAGGTCGATTGCTCATCCATCATCATGACAGGTTTATAAAACACATCCTCAGGCTTCATTTCCTTCTTCATGAATCGGATAAACCCATGAATCGCTGTGATCGGCTGACTGATCTGATGCAGAATACCGGCGCTCAATGAGGCCAAGGCTGAGGTCTTCCCGCTTTCTAAAAGCTTAATCTGAGCCGCCTTAAGTTCCTTGATAGTGGCTTCTAATTTCTGAGTCTTTTGTAGATTATCCTTATAAAGCCGACGATTCTCCTTCAAGAGCTGAACCACACAGGCAAAAAGAGCCATAATTCCTACAGCAACAAGAAAGGTCATTAATTTATATCCTTAAATTGAAATACATCACCCATTCTAAGGTTATTCTTCAACGAAAAACCAGCAGGTATTTCCAACACATAAAGAGCTTTCTGTGACGATGCATACACCTCACAAGGATCCTTTTGGCAAGGGGCAACAGAAGAGGCAATGCTGACAATACGATTCGAAGCATCGATCCAAAGCATATCAATCGCAAACTTCATATCCTTCATCCAAAATCGCTGAATATCCTCCGATTCAAAAACAAAGAGCATCCCTTGATGATCCGCCAACCCTTCCCTTCCCTGCAACCCTCGTCTCATATCCTCCGACGATCTGACAACCTCCACCTTCACACAAACATCTTTCACACAAGCAGATGCTGCATAAGCCAAGGGACTCGTCAAGAATATCATTCCCGCGAAGGCGGGAATCCAGAACAAAAAAAACCCAACGATTCTTTTCATATCACCTCAACGTGAAACTTCTTTAACATCTGACTTAATTTAGCCAGGGGCAAACCGACGACATTAAAATAACAACCTTCAATACGATAAATAAACATGGCTCCCTTACCCTCGATATCAAATCCGCCGGCCTTATCCATGGGGTAAACCTTCTTGTGATAACGATCAATCTCCTGCGACGATAATGGCTTCATGAAAACCTTGGTCTTTTCATAATCCACCACAGCCTTCTTGGTTTTCGCATCAATAACAACGATTCCTGAGTAGACCCAATGGGGTTTCTCCATCAACTCTAATAGATTCTTTTTAGCCTCTTTATAATCCCTAGGTTTTAGAATCAAACGTTTTTTGTGAGAGAACACGACGGTGTCACAGCCGATAACAAACCCGGATTTAAAACGACTGGCCACATCCGACGCCTTAATAAACGCATTGTGTTTAACCAGATGAACAACCCCACGACTTAAAGTAGATTGCTCTTGAGCCTGGCTGGGAGAAACGATAAACGGAAGACCTAAAATCTTAATCAGATCTCGTCTTTGAGGGGAAGCTGATGCCAAAATCAATTGGGTCATGATAGGAATTGGTCGATTGTAAATATCGGTTCCATCGGGACGTTGTGTTTCGCTAAAGCTTCTCTGGCCCCTTCACCACGATCGATGATGCAAATTGCCTTCTTAATATTGACATTCATTTTTTGTAGAACTTCAATGGATTCCAGAAACGCCTTACCGGTCGTTGCCACATCGTCGATAATCACCACCGTAGAGCCTTCTTTTAATGCCGGTCCCTCAACTTGCTGCCCTTTACCGTGAGCTTTAGGCGTCTTACGAATGATGAAGGTGGGAATAGGTTTTTGGGATTGATAACTTAAAGAGGCAATGGCTCCCACCATGGGATCAGCTCCGAGGGTTGGCCCTCCAATAGCGTCGATCTTATCATTCTTAACCATATCGAGCATAATGCGTCCCGTTAAATAGGCTCCGGCAGCGCTTAAAGACACCAATCGGGCATCTAAATAGAAATTACTTTCCTTTCCCGAAGAAAGAATAAACTTCCCCTTAAAGAAAGCCTCCTTCTTTAAAATATCCAAAAGTTGAGCTTTATCCTGCGCAATCGTTGTATTCATAATGTATTTTCTTTCTCGTTATTGAAGAGTTTCATTAATAGCGTTCAAACTGCGGAATGTCCAAATTGCGGCCATGGATTTCCATTAAAAGAACCAGACGGTATTTTAAAACAGCCTTGTAATCATCCAAATCCTTACCGACGAGACCAAAACGATTAAAGAAATCTTTACGGGCCTCCACATCCACCAAGGCATTCATATAGGCATCCGTTAACTGCTCATCGGTTAACTTCGCAATATCCTTCTTTTCTAAGACCGTCAGGGTCGACGTATAACTGGCCCAAGCTCCAGACAGAGGTACACATAGTAATGCCAAAGACAATATTAAAGCTTTCATAATTTTTCCCTCCCAATATATTCAATGAGTGGGGTTATTTTAACACTCCTGAGGGGATTTCCAAAAAATTCTTTAGGTTTCTCGATTAGATTCAATATTCAAATAGGTCTATTGGGGCACGCCAAGAAATCCATTAAGATCCCTCATCGGCTCAATAGTATAGATGACAGGGACAAATCCTAAAGAATTTTGTAACTCTGCAAGCTGGGCAGGATCAAGTTGAAAGACAATAGCTTTGCCGCTATTCTTCGTTTGTACGTCCATCGAAGCCGATGTTAAATCGATACCTCCGTTTTTCTGTGAATCGATCACGCTCTTCACATTAGCAACAGGCGTTTTAGCAACAGACGTTATCATAGCTGGATTAGATGGTTGTGAAGAAGAAACTCCACTACTGGTAAATGTCTTCGCTAATAAACCTCTTAAACTAGGAATATCATTAAAACCAAAGGCACCAAAGAGTAGTGAATAAGAAAAAAAGTAAGAAAAATTACCTAACGTTCCCTGAGCCATATTCATGAAAGATCCCCTATCACCTAGACCATACGAAGTAAACGCCAAACCAATCGCGGCTGCTCCCAACTTTATAAAATCTTGGTAAAGTTGCCTTGTTTTGGATGCTGCGAAAGCTTTTTCAACGGCTTTTCTTATGCTTCCCCTGGGATAGTCTTTAAATATCTCTGGAATATCCATAGGCCCCTTCCCCACTTGGAAACGATAAGTCTTTCCATGGGATGAATAAACCTCCTCCAGGATAGCCAACTCTTGGGCCTTTTCCAAAATGGCCCAAATTTTATCAAAATCACCTTTTACAATTTTCCGAACATCCTCTTCTTTTAAGTTAGTATTCGGCTTTAAACGCACCTTTGTTTGAGAAACTTCCCAAATACCATTTTTATTGTTTGGATCTAAGATCGTGTCTCTAATCGAGTCGATCCCAAAAAACTTGAATTTTTCAATCCCCTCTTCTGCTATTTCCTTCAAAATATTCCTATTCCTAAACACCTTATAATCCGGCAATAAGGGCTTCAGTTGTTCCTCTGATATTGTTGGATCAAAATAATTACCAAAACCAAGAAGTCCAAAGGTATCCGCAATCGCACTCGCAAGAACCACCGACCTTCCATGTACCAATCCCATATACACATAGGTCAGAAATATAGAAGACAGAGGATTCTTTCCAGTGAGAGCTCCGATTTTCTTTTGTATTCCTTCAAGAAGCCCCTTCAAACTTATCATAGCCTTATCGCGTTCTAATTGAGAGCTACCATCATTTGTTTTATTATTAAAAACCTGATTGGCTCCAGAAGAAACCACATATAAATTCTCATTTTTTCCTAACTGTGCAGAATCAACCGTTTTTACAACATCTAACGTTACGTTCATGGCTTTATCAAAAGACATTCCACCTGAAAAATATTTTCTAGGGATACTCTCTCGAGTCACAGGATCGATATCTTCTTTAATAAAATTGTAAACTCCCTTCTTAAACGCCTTAAGGTACTGCTTATAAATTTTCTCTTTGTCTTGGAAGTCATCAATATTAAGCCCCGCCATCTTACTTTTATCCGCATAAACCTTGGATAAAACACTGTCCCTGATCCTTTTTTTATACCATGTTGCCAGAATAAGAGAGTCGTAGACCTGACGCAGCTGGGCGAAGTTTTTACCTTCGTTGATTTCCTTGGTGAGTTCGGGGATGACGATTTCGCGGACAATCTGAGAACCGAGAAGGTTTATTTCCTCCCCCTTGTGGGGAGGGGAATCATGTTTTGTCATCGACAAATAGTCCTCCTCCAACATCACCTTCAACCTCGACTCTACCACATACGCCGCCCCCAACTCTGTGTTTTCAAACACCACCGCTTTTTCCGGTACAATCCACACCTTGTTAAACGTATTCACTGGAATATTGGTTGTCCCATATTTTTTAGCGGCTTCTTCGTAAACGCGCTTCCAAAATTTCTTTCCCACCTCATCCTCAGGATAAATCAAAGACGCTGTGACCTGTTTGAGCATATAATCCTGAGCCAAAAGATCTCTGCCCATTTCCGTTTGACCAAAAGATTCAGGGACGATTCTGTCTTTTTCATACGGAGACAAATTGACCCACATATCTTTCTCGGGGGTGGTGATTGAGGCGAGGAAATATTTGATGAGCTTGGTGGATTCTTGCTTTAATTGCTCATCTGTCATACCCGAATGTTTCTGTCGGGCATCTAGAACACTAGCTAACCCTGCCTGTCCGGCAGGCAGGCCTAGATCCCCGACTACAGCATTCGGGGATGACATGGATGAATCTCCCTTATCCAAAATGAACTCAAACCGAAACGGATTATCCGGATGAACCTTGATGCCTTTAAGAATCGGCGGATTAAATTCAGGGCTTAAATGAACCATAACTCCAGGTTTAGGCAAGGATAATTCCTGAGCATGAACACTTACAGGAGATATTGTGTTAAATAAGAATGCGACAAGAATAAAGATAGTCAACGGGGCTCTCATTACTATAAATATGTCCTATTTATAGCATAAAATCAAGGCGTGGAAAGGTGTTTTGAGAAACCGTTATCTTAAACCTGTTTCGGGCGAGAAAAAATATTAATTTCAAAAATAATTTATATGCTATCATACTCTATGCTTCAAGATGTTTTGCAAGGCATCAAAGAACTGATTTTTCCTGACAATTGCTTCCTCTGCCGAAAATACCTCCGTAGCTATCACCAAAAACAATTGTGCCCCGCCTGTTTGTCCTTACTCCCACTCAATCTACCTCCTTTTTGTTTGAAATGCTCAAGGCATCTGACCCTCTTTAATGACCACGGACTCTGTTTGTCCTGTTTAAAGAATGATTATTCCTTCGATCGCGCCTTTAGCGCCTGTATCTATGTTGATCCTTTACCTCAACTTCTTCATGCGTTCAAATACCATGACAAAACAGCCTTAAGAAAAACCTTCTCTGAACTGATGATCAACTATATTGAAACCTATCATATCCCCTTAGAAAACTTTGATCTGATCCTGCCCATCCCTCTTCATCCGGTTCGCTTAAGGGAACGTGGATTTAATCAGGCTGAATTGTTGAGCCGCCTCCTGACTAAACACTACGATCTGCCCCAAAGAACAGATATTCTAAGACGCCACAAACTGACCCCCAGCCAAACGACGATGGAAGCAAAACAACGCTGGACAAACGTACATGACGCTTTTAGAATAGACCATTCTTCGAGCATCGCCGACAAAAGCATCTTGATCGTCGACGATTTATTGACAACCGCTGCCACGGCCAATGCCGCCTCAGAAGCCTTAAAGAATGCCGGGGCCGCCTATGTAGGAGTATTCAGTTTAGCTATTACCCCATGAGAATTCTTCGTAACTATGTCCTTCAGGAATGCCTTTTACCCTTTACGATATCCATTAGCGTCCTGACATCTGTTTTTCTTTTAGGTTACCTGCCTCAACTGGCCAACAAGGTCATTAACAAAGGAGTCTCCTTGCTGGCTATCAGCAAGGTCTTTCTTTACTACATTCCTATTCTCTTAGGCTACACCCTCCCCATCGCCTGTTTGATTACCGTCATCTTAACCTTCGGGCGTCTGTCCGCTGAAAATGAAATCTTGGCCATGCGCGCCAGTGGAGTCTATTTACGCAAACTCTTAACTCCTCTTTTTGTCGTCGGTATTATGTTATCGCTGATGGTTCATATCCTTAACGACCGCCTCATTCCGGCGGCCTATGAAGCACAAACCCACGTCTTACAGGAAACAGGTGTGCAAAATCCCACCGCCCTATTAGAGGCGGGATCCTTTATCAATGCCTTTGATAAATACATCGTCTTTATCTACCGCATTGATAACGACCATCTCTATGGGGTAAGGATTTATCAGCCTCAAGTTAATAAACCCACACGTACCATCATCGCTCAAGAGGGTGAGTTCGTTAAGGTTCCCGGCCAGGATAAGTTGATGCTAAAGCTGATAAACGGAACCTCCGACGAACCTGACCTGAAGAATCCGAACAATTTCTATAAACTTAACTTCCAAAATTCTTTCATGACCATGGACCTATCCAAGAAGCAAATCAAGATGGATAAAAAAGCCAAATCCATGACCCTCAAAGAAATTGAACATGAAACCGCTAAATTAAAAAAGCTTTCTATTGATGTCTCCCCTTTAATCACTGAATATCACCGTCGTCTGGCCTGGTCGCTGACTCCCCTGCTTTTTATTTTCCTGGGGTTTCCGTTTGCCGTCATTACTCACAAACGGGCCAAATCCGCCAACATTCTTTACGCAGTGCTGTTTGCCGCTCCTTACTACATATTGTCCCTAGCCTGTCAGGGCATGGCCACTCAGAATGTTATGAATCCAGCCTTCTTAATGTGGATTCCTGACATCATCGGTGGTATCATCGTTATTATCTTTAACTGGAAATTATGCGCATCATAGACCGTTACATCCTTAAGTCCATTCTCTCCATCTTTTTTGGGATGGTGATCACCTTTGCCTTTCTATTTATTCTCATCGACACGTTCGGTAATATTCAGGACTTCATTGAGAAGCATGTTCCCTGGACCGTCATTGGTCAGTACTACCTTTCCTTTTTGCCGATGATTATTGTCAATACCTCGACCATGGCCTGCCTTATGGCAACCCTATTTACCTACAGCAATCTTTCCAGCCATAATGAAATCGTCGCTATCCGCACCAGCGGCATGAATTTCTGGCAGGTCACAAGACCAGCGCTTATCTTCTCCCTGGTCGTTTCTGCCGCTGTATTATTAGTCAATGAATGTTTTGTTCCCCAGTCTTCACTCGTCAATCAACAGATTCGTGAAAATCAAATTAAGGTCACTGTTTCAGAAAAAAAGAAAGGTATCCCGATCATTAAGAATTTCACCCTCTACGGACTCAAGAATAGACTTTATTTTATTGATACCTTTGACCCCAATACCAATACCATCGTCGGCATTTCCATCATTGGCCATGACAGAAATCAGAACCTTATTGAAAAAATCGTCGCTCTTAAAGGAGAATGGACAGGGATTGCCTGGAAATTCCACAATTGTCAGATCACCGCCTACAACTCCGCCTTACCCAATATGCCCGGTGAAGTTAAGGTTTATCCTGAAAAATTAATGGATATCAAGGAAACACCTAAAGACTTCTTAAGACAGCGTCTGGATGTCACGGCCATGAACATTCGTCAGCTCAACGATTATATCGGCCGCTTCTCGGACAGTGGGGCCATTAGAACGGTCAATAACCTTCGTGTGGATCTGTTTGAGAAAATTGCCTTACCCTTAAGAAATATTGTCATCGTCTTAGCAGGTCTTCCCTTTGTTCTGACCAGCGCCGGCAAAAGAAAAGCAGCCACATTCACTTCCATCGGTCTAGCCCTAATCATTGGATTTTTGTATTACGTGCTTGATGCGGTGGGATTAGCCTTAGGTAAAGGCGGCGGTCTTCCTCCCTGGAGCTGCGCCTTCGTTGCTCCCGTCATCTTTCTAACCATCGGCCTGACAGCCATTAAGTCTAAATATTAAGAAAACTTTGTCACCCCCGAATGTCTTTATCGGGGGTCCAGACCTGCCTGCCGGTAGGCAGGGTTGGCTAAAACTTCTAGATGCCCGACAAGAACATTCGGGCATGACATGTTTTTATCAATTCGAAAAGATTCTAGGTAGGCGGCTGCCTAGGGAACAGACAATCTCGTAGCTGATCGTCCCTGCCCAATGAGCAACGTCATCGCAGGAAATCATTTGATCCTTCTGATGCCCAATCAAAACAACCTCTTCACCCACATGAGGAACCTTGGCAGAAAGAGCTAAGGCGGAAATATCGATAATGGTCTGATCCATCGTCACTCGTCCTATTAAAGGACAGCGAACTCCATGAATCAACACAAAAGACTTATTAGATAGGGCTCGCAAATATCCATTACTATAGCCAATGGGCAAGACAGCAATCGTCATGTCTTCCTTGGCCTTAAAGGTATGGCCGTAGCTGACCCCCTGCCCCTTCTTAATGGCCTTCACAAAAATAATCTTACTCTTCACACTCATCACGGGTTTTAAATGAATCCTCATCTTAAGTTCTACAGACGGATAAAGCCCATAAAGCATAAGACCAGGACGGGCCAGATTAAACAGTTCACTTTTATAATCTCCTAATCCCATGCTGTTGCCGGCATGCACATAGGTAAACGTAATGAATTGATTTTCCAAAGTAAAAACAAGATCCCGAAAACGGCGCATCTGGGCAAAGGTGAAATCACGATCCGTATCAGCGACGGGAAAATGCGTATAAATACCGTCAAGCTTAATATTCTTATATTGACTCTGGACATCTTTAACAAAACTTACAACATCCCCTTCAGCAATCCCTAAACGCCCCATCCCTGTATCCACCTTAATATGAATAGGTATTTCTTCATTACGACTCTTGGCAATATCGTCTAGCTTGTGTGCTAAATCCAGATTACAGACGGTAGGAATCAATTGATGTTCAATAATAGCAGCTGCATCTTGCGGCAAGGTGCTTTCAAAAAGCAGTATTTTTTGCTTAAATCCTGCGTCACGAAGAGCGATCCCCTCATGCACGTTAGAAACGCCAAAAAACTTACAACCATTATCAGACAAAGCTTGAGCAACAGGAATCATGCCATGCCCATAAGCATCCGCTTTAATGACAGGCATGATGCCGGCGTTGTGAGACATATTTGAAGCTGCTAACTTATTTAATTGATTCCAATTATGGACAAGAGCTTTTAAATCAATATCAATCCACGTGAGCGGTTCAGGAAGAATTTTTTGTTCTGGATTCTTAGCGGTAGTACTCATCGACGGTCCACCTGACAATCTTGTGGGTAAAGATAAATAGGAACAATGGTCGCTGGATCATCATACTTCTTTTGCTCCAGACGTTTCAAAGCCAGTTTAGCTAATTCCCTGGCCTGTGGGTATGAAAATTTTTCATCGGCAAAAACAGCCCTGCAAGATGAAATTTTACCCTGCGCCTTATAGGCCTCTTCAATCTGTTTTTGATATAACGTTGCTCCGTCTCCCACAAACAAGGTCTTTCCCTTAACACGTGTTAAGACATCCTCAATCTTCGTCAGCAGATACTCTGTTTTCAACGATAAATCCATATTGTAAATCGCTGCATACACATTCCCTCGCCTCGCATCCACCACAACACAAATCTCATCTACCTTTTGCTTGGAAACCGCTGACGCCAACACATCGAGACTACAAATACCCACAATCTTCTTATCCGTGGCTAAACCAAAGGCCTTCACCGTCGATAAACCCACCCGCAAGCTCGTAAAGGAACCTGGGCCAAGACCAACAGCTAACGCATCCACCTGATCAAAGGTCAGATCGCAGGACGATAAAAGCTTGTCGATCGAGCTGAGCATCGAAGACTCAAGAATTCGATCCGTACGGACATTGCGAAATCGCAGCAACTTCTCGTCGTGAGAGACCGCTAATGAAAAATTCTTCGTTGATGTTTCTAAGGATAGGATATACATAATAGCTCTGTCATTGCATGACGCTTATATTAATCTCTCTTTCTGTTTCTGATATATGCTTAAACTCAATCCAATAACAATCCCGGGGCATATCCGCTCCTAAGCGTTTAGGCCATTCAATCACCGCAATGCCGTCTGACTGCAGATATTCATCGACATTAAGCGATGCTATCTCCTCGGGCTTTTCTAGTCGGTACAAATCAAAATGATAGATCGGCATCTGACCCTGATAAATATTCATCAGAACAAAGGTTGGACTGACCACGTCCTTCACCTTGGCCTTCAATCCCTTCGCCAGGCCTTTTACAAAGGTAGTCTTGCCTGCTCCCAAATCTCCCTCGAGCAACAGCACATCACCAGCTTTTAATGTCTTGGCAAAATCACAGGCCGCCTGAATCGTTTCTTCTGAACTGTAAGTTATCTTTTTTATTTTACTTTTCATCAATTTATATTTATCATTTATCAATATTTAACACCCCTGTAGCATAATTGGATAATGTTCCTTCCGACGAAAAGGGCGATGCGAGTTCGAATCTCGCCGGGGGCGTTAAAGGCTTTAAGAATGGCCCGGGAAGACTTCTTAAAGCCCAAAATTTATTATTGAAAATCTTTATCTATATGCTATATTTTTATTACCTTTTCGTCAGGAAGGAGCATTGTTACTGGGCCGCAAGTTTACTTGCGGCCTTTTTATTTCAAAAATGTATATACCCCTTACCTGGTACCAATTGTTTCTTGTTCCCCGTTATAACTCCTATAGGATAAAAATACCACTGCTTATTCTTCTCTTGCCAGACTAGCAATTTCTTAACCTTCTTCTCGGATAAGGTAAACAACAATTCAAAGTCTTCACCGTCGCTTAACGCCTGCCGGACACTGCAACCTTGGGTCTTAGGAATCTCATCGTTCCACAATTCTGCTCCCACGCCTGAGGCTTTAAGAATATGATTCAAATCTCCGGCTAAGCCGTCTGAGATATCCATCATCGCGGATGGTTTAAAATTCTTAACCAGAAATCTGGCTTGCTCGACGCACGGAGTAAAACGCAGATGTTTATGGGACTTGAGTGATCCTCCCAAAGCTCCTGTCACAAAAATCCAATCCCCCGGGCAAGCGCCGTCTCTGGTCACCAGATGCTTCCTCTTGACTTCTCCCAGCAAGGCGACATTTATCGTGATCTTATCCGACTTAATGGTATCCCCGCCGACAATGCTGACTCCAAACTGACTGGCGACCTTTTGCATCCCCTGATATAGATCACTCACGTAGCTGGTAGGTAGATCGGACGGAACTGCCAGAGAAACAACGGCAAAGGTTGGTTCTCCTCCCATAGCCGCAATGTCGCTGATGTTACAAGCCAAGGCTTTATGCCCCACATCCACAGCCGACATCCGACGGGTAAAATGAATATCTTCGGCAAGCATATCCGTTGTCAGAAGCAGGTATTTATCCTTAGAATACGGAAGAACCGCTGTATCGTCGCCAATACCCCGGATCACCCTAGAATCAACCTTTAATTGTTTACGGATCAGGTCGATTAATCCGAATTCACCGAGTTGGGATAGCTTCATAGAACCTTTGTGTCATTCCCGAATGCTTTTGTCGGGAATCCAGAACTTTAGCCATCTCTGGACCCCCGATAAAAACATTCGGGGGTGACAAATATTTATTTTAATGTCGATTTAATATTTCTTACATTCGGACTCTTAATAATCCCATACTCCGTCACAATCCCGCTAATCAAACTTGCTGGCGTCACATCAAAGGCAGGATTATATACCTTCACACCCTTAGGAGCTGTTGTCACACCGCCAAAACCGGTTACTTCTTCGGACTTGCGTTCTTCAATCGGAATCTGTTTGCCCGACGTAATTTTCAAATCAAAGGTGGATTTAGGAGCTACGATATAAAAAGGAACCTTGTGATACTTGGCCAGAACAGCGAGCATGTAGGTGCCAATTTTATTGGCCGTATCGCCGTTGGCGGCAATACGATCGGCTCCGGCGAAGATAATATCCACCTTGCCCTGAGCCATCAGGGTGGCAGCCATATTGTCACAGATCAGAGTCGTATCAATCTTTTCTCTCGTCAGCTCCCAGCAGGTCAGTCTTGCCCCCTGCAATAGCGGGCGCGTTTCACAAGAATAGACACTAAACTTTCTCCCCTTGGTCTTGGCACTGTAGAAAACCCCCAAAGCTGTTCCGTAGTCGACGGTCGCCAAGGCCCCGGCATTACAGACAGTTAAGGCGCGCATGCCGTTCTTAATCAAGACAGCCCCATGATCCCCCATCCGACGACAAACCTGACGATCTTCTTGAAAAATAGTCATCGCCTTATCAAAAAGCTGTGTCTTCAAAGTCTTGACATCCGCCTCGGAATTATTCAAAGCCACCGAGCGCATTTCCTCGATCATATGAAATAAATTCACTGCTGTCGGACGAGAAGTAGATAGATAATCACAGGTTTGATGAAGCAGCTTTAAGAAAGCCGGACGATCTGTCCCCTTAAACTTCTGCACTCCCAAAAGAACGCCAAAGGCACCAGCCACTCCAATCGCTGGAGCACCACGCACTTCCAGACGCTTGATCGCACTCCACATCCTCTTCACGTCGCGGCAGTTAATATATTCCAACTTCGTCGGCAGCTTCGTCTGGTCAATCATCCGAGCTGTCCCCTTAACCCATTTAATCGTTTCAATCGCCATAATCTATCTTTCGTCCAATGTCATGCCCGAATGTATTAGTCGGGCATCTAGTTCTTAGCTAATCTCTGGACCCCCGACAAAAACATTCGGGGGTGACAGAATCTATTTCTTTTCAACCTCAATCCTAGGAAACAACGCAGGGTGAGACTTTAAGATTGTTCCGACGGGAATCTGCCCCCAGGATGCTGTTGTTCCCAGAGAACCTAGAACATCCAGCACCGTCTTTGTTTTTTCAGGCATCACGGGTGAGAGCATCACAGAGACAATACGGAGGCTTTCAGCGGCGGTATAAAGCACGCGCTCTGCCGCCTTCATATCCGTCTTGGCCAACTTCCACGGAGCCTGCAATTCCATATACTTATTGAGCACACGCACAAATTCAATAATCAAGGACACAGCTTCCTGAACCTGAAAGGCATTGATCAACGCCGTCACCTTACCTTGCAAAGCATTGGCTTGCGCTTTAATCTCTTCTTCCGCCGGTGTCAAGACACCAGGATCAGGAATCTTGCCTTCGTGATTCTTGGTTATTAATCCGCTGACACGATTAAGTAAATTTCCAAAATCGTTAGCCAGGTCGCTGTTATAACATTTATTAAAAGAATCCTGGGTAAAATTAGCATCCATCCCCAGCACCATTTCTCTCATCAAATAATAACGCACCGCATCTGTGCCATGCTGTTCAATCAAATCTAAGGGATTGACCACATTGCCTAAGGACTTGCTCATCTTCGTCTGACCAATCAGCCACCAGCCGTGGGCGAAAATCGTCTTTGGTAAAGGCAAGTCCAAAGCAAAGAGCATCGTCGTCCAATAAACGCAATGGGTCGTTAAGATATCCTTACCAATCAGATGGACATCCGCCGGCCACCACTTCTTAAACTTAACATCGTCGCTGCCATAGCCAGGGATGGAAATATAGTTCACCAAGGCATCAAACCAGACATAGGTAACATAATCGCGATCAAACGGAATTTCAATCCCCCAGTCCATCCGGGCTTTAGGACGAGAAATGCACAGATCACCAAGCGGCTGACGCAGAAAACCCAACATCTCATTCTTGCGGTGCTCCGGCTGGATAAATCCGGGATTAGTTTCAATATACTCGACAAGCTTCTTCTGATACTTGCTCATCTTAAAAAAGTAATTCTTCTCCTGAATCTTCTTCACATCACGAAACTGACCCGTGGCATATTCAGTTTCTGTAATAAAACGCTCTTCGGCCACAGAATACCAACCTTCATATTCATCGACGTAGATATCTCCAGCTTCGTAAACCTTCTGAAGAACCATCTGAACAATTCTTTTATGTCTCTCCTGAGTCGTACGGACAAAATCATCGTAACGAATATCCAGCTTCTGCCAAAGATTCAAAAATCTAGGAGCCAGATCATCACAATGCGCCTGCGCCGACATATTGCGTTTCTCCGCCGCCTGTTTAACCTTCTGCCCATGCTCATCTAAACCTGTTAAGAAAAAAACCTCATCCCCTGCCACACGATGAAACCGAGCTAAAACATCGGCTAAGATCGTCGTGTAAGCATGACCGATATGCGGAGCATCGTTGACGTAATAAATAGGCGTTGTGACAAAGAATTTTGATTTCATAAAGCACTTTTCTGATTAATCTTTTCCATCTGCTCCAAAGCAGATTTAGACGCCTCGTCTAAATCAACAAATTTGACACTGATCCGATAAAGCTTCCCCATTGGCACCTGCTGAACACCGACAATGGTTCCCTGAAGTTTGATGGCCTGCGGATAAAGAAAAGGAAACTGAATACGAAAGACAACACCCATTCCGACATCATATTTCTCATAAGAACCAAACTTCAATCCCCCCTTGCTAATATCCAGCAATCCTGACAAAGTTTCCGTCTTATCCGGATGATCCTTTAAAGAAAAATTAACAGTGTACTGCTTTTTATAACGAGGATCCTGACGTTCTTTTTTCATAACATGTCCTAGTGTGGATTAGCCGGTGGATAGGTGATCTTCTGAATCTTACCTTCTGCGAATTCAACAACCACGGAACGCTTTAAGATATCGATATTGATAACCCTTCCCTTTTCACCTGTTTCTGAGGACACCTTCGCCCCCATCTTAGGCAGGGTCTTGGACATTTCACGGTACACCTGATACTCATAGGCCATACAACATTTCACACGTCCACAGACACCCGAAATCTTTGAAGGATTCAGAGGCAACCCCTGATCCTTGGCCATCTTAATCGACAACGGATGAAAATCCTTCATATAGGAAGAGCAACACAGCTCACGACCACAAACGCCATAGCCTCCGACAATCTTAGCTTTATCACGAACACCTATCTGCTTAAGCTCAATACGCACACGAAACATCTTCGCTAAATCTTTAACTAAATTGCGAAAATCAACACGGCCCTCGGCAGTAAAGAAAAATAAAATCTTACTCCCATCAAAAGAATATTCGGCTTTAACGAGCTGCATATCTAACTTTGCATCCCCTACCTTGCGTTTACACGCCACCAAGGCTTCCTTAGCCTTAATTTGATTATTGACAATCTGCCTCAGGTCCCCGTCGGTGGATAAGCGGACAATCTTGCCAACCGCTTTATCCGTAGCCGTTGCGCAAACCTTAGCAGGGTCTGAAACAATCTCCCCATATTCAAAACCTTTTTCAAAATCCAACACCACCACATCGCCGCGCTTGCATACCACATTAAGCTGGTCAAACAAAGCGACCGAGCGGTATTCACCGATCTTCACCTGTATTAATTTTGCCATATTCTCTGCCTTAATATGCTAAATCCCATCTTAGCATTGAGATTTTCGTCCAAGAGTTGCTTGGTCTTAATCACTTGATTGTAAATAGCCGCCAACTCTTCATAGGGTCGCCCGGCCAATGATTGTACATCTAAAAGCCTATCGACATGCATAAGCTCGATTGCGGCAACTCCACTTTTAAATAAAATCGCATCACGCACCATACTTAAAAACACATGTAACGCTTCCCTGGCTTCTTCTTTCTCCGAGGACAACTTCTTTAATGCATCCTCATTGGAACTTTTTAAAAACGCATCTAGAATCTTATTCTTACGACTAATAAAATCCTCCTCCAAAAGAATCCTCGACTGCCCCAAACATCCATCGGTATAAACTGTCAGCAATCGGGCTACGTCTGGTGAAACATTCAACGTTTCTTGTAGACGATTCTTGGAGACCGGAAAGAATTTCACCACATGACAACGGGAACGGATGGTATCCAAATTAGACTCAGGTGTTGCCGTCGTTAAAATCATCAAAGTGTTAGAAGCTGGCTCCTCGAGCGTTTTTAATAAACTATTCGCCGCCTCCAACGTCATATTCTCGACGTCCCGAATAATAAAAACCTTAGTTTTGGCTTCATACGCCTTTAACTGCAGACGCCCTAACAGAGATCGAATCTGATCAATCTTAATACTTCCCTCATTCTGATTCACGACCATAACATCAGGATGGTTCCTACTGGCAATCTTCTGACACGAAGGACAAATCCCGCAAGGAGCTGCCTCCGAAGATTCACAGTTCACCAGTTGCGCTACACCCAAGGCTGTCTGGGTCTTTCCTGTTTCCTTCGGTCCCACAAACAGATACGCATGCCCCATGCGTGAAGAAGCCACAAGTCTCTTGAAACGCTCTAGAATTCTAGGATCAACACTGACAGTATTCATTTAAATTTCTTGTCATCCTGAGCGAAGTGAAGGATCTTAATCAATATTTCTTTATAGATTCTTCGCTACGCTCAGAATGACACCTTAATTATAAAACTTTATCTATATGCCTCTTAACCCTTTCAAAAATAACTTCTTTAGACGCATCGACGCTGATAACCTTAACGCGCTTAGGTTCCTTCTTGGCAATATCCAAATATCCCTGACGCACACGGGTATGATAATCTAACGAACGTAGTTCAATTCTGTCCTTCTTGGCATTGGTTCTTGAAAGACCTTCCTTGGTATCAATATCAAACAGTAAGGTTAAATCCGGTTTCAAACCAGCGACCGCAAAATTACCAATCGCTTCAATAGCCCCAACATCAACCTTATTTCCCCAACCCTGATAGGCGATGGTGGAATCTAAAAAACGATCACAAATAACAATCTTCCCTTCCTCCAACGCTGGCTTTAAAACTTCTTTCACCAACTGGGCGCGGGCAGCCATATACAACAGCGTCTCACATTCATCTGCCATCAACGTATTCTTAACATCCAAAAGCATCTCACGAATCTTCTCGCTAATCTTAACCCCACCCGGTTCTCGCAACAGCATCACCGGCAGCTTCTTAGCCTTCAAATACTCGACGACAAGGGCCGACTGAGTACTTTTCCCAGACCCTTCTGATCCTTCGAATGTAATAAATTTACCTTTTAAACCCATCGCCATGTCTGTCCTGATTTGGTATCTTCCACAGCAATACCCTTGGATTTCAGCAAGTCTCTTAACTCATCTGAACGTTTAAAATTCTTAGCAGCTCGAGCAGCGATACGTTCATCAATCAACCCCTGCAGCTCAGAGGTTAATTCCTGTTCTTTTTCCTGACGGAATAAACCTAACACCTGTCGTCCTAGATTCTCTAAAATATCTACCGCATGATAAATCACACCCAGGTAATGCGAGTCCGCTTTGTTCTCGTCGATATACTTATTGGTATCGTTGATTAAATTAAACAAAGCCGCCAGCGCCTTGGGCGTATTAAAATCATCATCCATGGAATCTAAGAACTCCTGCTTATGCTTGGTGATGAAATCCGCCTGGAAGGGTTCCACATCCTGATCCTTAAGCAGTTCTGAAGATTTCCAGAATAGTACATCAAACTTGGCCAATGCCTTACGAGCTTCTAGCATTTTCTCCTCGCTAAAATCAATCGCGCTGGTGTAATGCGAGAACAAGAAAAACATCTTCACTTCGTCGGGCGTGTATTTAAGCAAAGCATCCTTGATGGTAATAAAATTCCCCAAGGACTTAGACATCTTCTGTCCGTTGATCGTCAACAAACCGTGATGAATCCAATACTTTGCAAATGGTTTTCCTGTGTAGGCTTCTGACTGAGCCACTTCATTCTCATGATGAGGAAATATCAGATCACGACCGCCGGCATGAATATCCAACGTCTGAGTTTGCAAATGTTTCATACTCATGCAGGAGCATTCAATATGCCAACCTGGACGACCAGGTCCCCAGGGACTCTCCCACGTCGGTTCACCAGGCTTGGAACTCTTCCAGAGAGCGAAATCTAAAGGATCCTTCTTATCAGAATCCTTCTCGATCCGCACCGCTTCTTGCATTTTCTCAATACTCTGCCCCGAAAGTTTGCCATAGTCGCTGAATTTGCGAACATTAAAGTAAACATCCCCTTTGACCGCGTAAGCAAAACCCTTGTCAATCAACACCAGGATATGAGCAATCATCTCAGGAATATTCTCGGTGGCCTTAGGCTCAATATCCGCTTTAGAGACTCCTAAAGCAGCCATATCTTCATAATACAGACGAATCTGCTCCTCGCTCACTTCCTTGCTTGTCTTCTTTAGCTCAATGGCCTTTTGAATAATCTTGTCATCCACGTCGGTAATGTTACGAACAAAATCCACCTTAAACCCGCGAAACTGCAAATAACTACGGATCATATCAAAGACATACAAGCTTCGAGCATGACCAATATGACATTGATCGTAGACGGTGACGCCGCAGGTATACATCTTAACGTCCTTGCCATGGATCGGAATAAACTCTTCTTTTTTCTTTGTTAACGAATTGTAAATCTGAACTGGCATGCTAAAACCTTTCATTGTCGTAATGTCATCCCCGAATGCTTTTATCGGGGATCCAGGGTTTGCTAAACTTCTAGATGCCCGACAAAAACATTCGGGCATGACAATGTTAAATCATATAATCAATATCATTATCGCCCTGAGGCGCTTCACAACCTGTTTTATGTTCTAAGGTTTTAATGCGTCCTAGAAGCTTGGTAATATTCTCCATGACCGGATCATTGACGTGTGCATGATCCAACTGACTATCAATCTTCTGACCTTCCTGCTTGGTGATGCGTCCAGGAATACCAACGACGGTAGAATTAGAAGGAACATTCTTAATAACAACAGCATTTGCTCCGATATAGGAATTATCTCCCACGGTAATATTTCCTAGAATCTTAGCACCGGCACCGATAACAATATTGCTCCCTAAGGTCGGATGCCTCTTACCTGTTTCCTTACCTGTCCCGCCTAAGGTCACTCCCTGATACAAAAGCACATTGTCCCCTACAATCGCCGTCTCTCCAACGACAACACCCATCCCATGATCGATAAAAAACTTACGACCAATCTGAGCACCAGGATGAATTTCAACGCCGGTAAAGAACCGGGCTAACTGGGACATCCATCGGGGAATAATAGGAACACCCCATTGCCAAAGCTTGTGAGCAATGCGATAAGCAATAAGAGCATGCAGGCCAGGGTACAACAAAAAGATTTCCAAAGGACTCTTAGCCGCCGGATCCCTCTCCTTAACAGAATTAATATCCTCAGCGAAGATAATGTAAATGGCTATAAGAAATATAAGAACCAACACTATTGAAATCATTTCTTTAATCCTTTTTTAATAATACCGTCGCATAACAGGCAATAGCTTCGCCCTTTCCAATAAACCCTAACCCCTCATTCGTTCCTGCTTTAATATTTACCTGGGTTTCATCAATCGCTAATTCAAAGGCAATATGAAATTTCATCTTCGCCTTAAATTCTGCCAACTTGGGATTCTCAGCTAGAATCATCACATCCACATTTGAAACCTTGTATCCGTCGTCATTCGCCAGCTCATTAACCCTCTTCAGCAACAGAGAACTGGAGATATTCTTATACCTAGGATCGGTGTTCGGAAAGTGCTCCCCGATATCCCCCTTACCGGAAGCTCCCAATATAGCATCACACAGGGCATGCATCACCACATCTGCATCCGAATGTCCGTCTAATCCCAGGTGATACGGAATCTCAATACCGCCTAAAAATAGCTTGCGCCCTGAAACTAAGCGATGAACATCAAAACCGATTCCAGTTCGAAAGTTCATAACCATCCCTCCGCTATTTTTAAATCTTCGGCCGTGGTCACCTTCATATTACGTTCATGCCCCATCACAACCTTCACAAACTCTCCCATTTTCTCAACGAGCATAGCATCATCAGTGGCTTCTTCTTTAATGACCTGCTGATGAGCCTTGATCAGAGTCTTACGGTCAAACCCCTGAGGAGTTTGGACCTCCCACAACAGATGGCGAGGAAGAGTTTCCTCGACGCACATATTCTTCACATTGACCTTCTTGATGGTTGGCTTCACCGGCACAGCTAAAATCGCAGCCTTATAGGTCTTAAGCACCTGCAAAAGCCTTTTGACAGAAGCCTCATCAATGAGAGGCCGAGCCGCATCATGAACAAGAACCGTTGCTGTGTTCTCGTCCACGGAATCTAGCCCTAAACGCACCGAATCCGCACGCTTAGCACCTCCAGGGACAACAGCCTTTACCTTGGAAAAACCGGAAGCTATTTTCAAAAACTCCGCCATATACCGCTTATTGGCCACCAACACAACTCCATCAATCAAAGAACACTTTTGAAAAACACTTAAGGACCACCAGACGAGAGGTTTACGCTTCAGAAGAACCAACGCCTTAGGAAGTTTTGCTTTTAAACGGCTACCTGTTCCGGCAGCCACGATAATGACCTGAGTTTTCAGACTACACCTCTAATTTTGCAAAGACCATACGACCAGCCTGTGTCTGCAGGGCGCTTGTGACATAGACCTTTACCTGTTGGCCAATCATCTTCTTACCGTCAATAACAACAACCATGGTCCCATCTTCTAAATATCCCACGGCCTGATTAGGATCCTTACCCTCTTTAAGTAAACGGATTTCTAATTCTTCTCCATTGAATACCATAGGCTTAACAGAATTGACCAGATCATTAATATTAAGCATCTCTACATTTTGCAAAGAAGCCATCCGGCTTAAATTGAAATCCGTCGTACAAATACGGGCATCCATAATCTTGGCCAACTTGACCAATTTCAAATCCACAGGCTCAGGCCCCGTCAATTCATCTTCATGAATCTTCACATCCGCCGCTACATCCTTTTGCCAGTTTTTAAGAATATCCAGCCCCCGACGCCCCTTCTGACGCTTGTTTTCTTCATCAGAATCCGCCAAACGCTGCAACTCCTGCAAAATAAAACGAGGAGCAACCAATCGTCCGCCGATAAATCCGGTCTTAAAGATATCCCCCACGCGACCATCGATGATGGCACTCGTGTCTAAAAGCACAACGCCGTCTTTTAAATCCTGACGTTTAAAGCGGACATAGGGGATAATCAGATTAAATTCATCCTTACCTCGCAAAGCCATCACTGCGCCAAAATAGGAGAAAACGATGGTTAAAACAACTTTAAGAATCGACTGTATCTGGACTTCTAATGGCAATAATAATAAGATATCTGAAATCAACTTGGCCATAAAAATACCCAACAAGAGGCCAAAGACCATCGATGATAAACCGCGCACCGACGCTTGCTTGCACATAGATTCAGCAAATATAATAAATAAACCCACTAAAAAACCACCCATCATCCCCTGAAGAGCAACATCATGAATGCTTCCGACTTGATAGCCGACAATCCCTGCGCTAATAAAGAAAAATAATCGTAAGAATAATAACGTCGTCATGAGACCTCCAGAATGATTTTATAATTTATCTAATGCTTCTTTGACTGTTGCTACAGGAATCAATTGAATCTTCTTAGGCTTATCAAACTTTTTCTTAATATTATTCCCCGGCAATAAACAACGAGTAAAACCTAATTTCTCCGCTTCATTAATCCTGCTTGTCAATTGAGCTACGGAACGCACTTCCGCAGCCAACCCCACCTCACCTAAGATCACTGTATCTGACGGAACAGGCTTATCCAACAATGCGGAGGCTACCGCCAAGGTCACAGCCAAATCTGCCGCAGGGTCAATAATTTTAACACCACCGACGACATTTAGGAAGATATCTTTATCCCCCAGGTTTAAACCCAGCCTCTTTTCCAAAACAGCTGCTAAGAGGGCTAAGCGATTCTGATCAAACCCTTGCGCCTTTTGACGCACCATCCCAAAAGCACTGCGAGCTACCAATCCCTGAATTTCAACCAGAAAAGGCCTTGTTCCCTCTAGAATGGGAACCACGACGGAACCGCAGGTATTTTGTGGTCGTTCGGCCAAGAAAATCTCGGAAGGATTTAACACTTCCTGCAAACCATTCGCCGCCATTTCAAACAAACCAATCTCATTGGTGGAGCCAAATCGATTTTTATTCGCACGCAGTACCCGATAGGAGGAATATCTCTCTCCTTCAAAATACAAAACCGTATCCACCATATGCTCCAAGACACGAGGCCCCGCGATCATCCCTTCCTTGGTCACATGCCCCACCATAAAAAGCATAAATCCTCGCTGCTTGGCTAATTGCGTCAAGACAGCTGCGCTTTCACGCACCTGAGACACGCTCCCTGGAGCCGAGGTGATTTCCGACATAAAAACAACCTGAATGGAATCAATGATGACCAGCTGAGGCTGCAATTCATGGATATGACTGATAATCGACTGAACGTCGATATCATTAACAATAAAGAAATTTTCATTGGCTGATTGCGCAACTCTATCCGCCCGCATCTTAGCCTGTTTGATCGACTCTTCCCCGCTGACATAAAGAACTTTAAGACCTGTCCGACAAAGAGCACAAGCCGCCTGCAGGACAATCGTCGACTTACCAATCCCGGGGTCTCCGCCAATCAAGGTCACAGACGCAGGAACAAGCCCTCCTCCAACCACCCGATCAAACTCACCAATCCCCGTCAAAAACCGGTTCTCTTCATGAATGGAGACTTCCTTTAGAAGGACAGGCGCAAAACTTCCCACCGACGCAATCTGAGTCCTTAACTTCTCAGAAGGAGGATGAATAACCGTAGACTCTTCCACATAGGAATTCCAGCTCTCACAACTCGGACATTTCCCTATCCAGCGAGGAGATGAAGCTCCACACGTCTGACATGCAAAAATTATTTTAGTTTTCATTTTCCTACTTTTTAGGACGATACAGCAGTTTCCAGGGATTGACTTTCAAATCAGCAGTGAGTTCATCGAGGTTATTATATATGGACTCATCGGTAAATAAGCGACCCACCGTACCATGCCCGTTTTTAATGTCATTAGCCACTCTATCAAAAGCCTGCAACATATCCGCTAAGGACTTCTTGTTTTGGTCCGTCAATATCCCATTGTTAATACTGTCGACCGTCATCTCTAATTTATTAGTCAAAATAGCGACTTGTTCCGTAATCTTTTCAATAGGTAGAGGATCCGCCCCAACAATCAACGAGTCGCTCTTATAATCCTCCGTAGCAACCCCAGGGACAATCTCAATATATTTCTCACCTAAAAGCCCCAATTGATTAATCGTAATTTTTGAATCCACGGGGATCTCTACCCCTTCTTGAATCCATAGATCAATATGAACCTTGGTCTTTTTATTATCTTTCTCGTCAACAAAAACCCTAATCTTCTTAACAATCCCCGCTTCAACGCCTGCTAAACGCACGGGAGCGGCTTCACGCAATCCGTTCGCAAATCCAAAAATAACCGATAGACCATGCCCTTTTTTAATAAACGAAAGATCGCAAACCGAAACCACAAAAAATGATAAGCTCAGCACCGCTAATAAAACAAACCCACCGACCTTAAGCTCTAATTGACCTTCACGGGACATATTCTCTCCTTATTGTACGGGCACGGCCCTGCCGGCAGGCAGGATGCCGTGCCCCTACTTCACATGCCCAAAAATTAAATTCTCATCTTCCGTAATCGGACCCTGCGCCTCACCGGTAATAAACTGCTGAACAACAGGATGTTTGGAATTCCTGATATCATCAGGCTTACCATCCGCAATCACCTGCCCTCGATAAAACATGGCAATCGAATCCGCCACCTGATAGGCAGAATTCATATCATGGGTGACCACAATAGAGGTCACCTTTAACTTATCACGCAAATCAATAATCAAATGATTAATAGCGGCAGCAGTAATAGGGTCAACTTCACTCGTCGGCTCATCGTAAAGAATAATCTGAGGTTCCATACATAAAACACGAGCTAGACTCACACGCTTTTTCATACCACCGGATAATTGAGCCGGCATCAGCTGCTCAACATCCTTAAGACCAACTAAAGCTAAGGAGTCTGCCACACGATCCAAAACGGTTTTCTTGTCCAAATTCATAAACTCATTAAGAACAAACGCCACATTCTCACCGACGCTCATGGAATCAAACAACGCCCCGCCTTGAAAAACCATGCCGATTTCCATTCGAAGTTTATTGTATTCCTTCTCCTTAAGATCGGTCACTTCCACACCATTGATCTTAATCGAACCACTATCCGGTTTAATCAAACCCACAATATTCTTTAAAAGAACGCTTTTCCCAACACCAGAGCGGCCAATAATTGCCTTAGTTTCTCCTCGACGAACCGTCAGATTCAAGTTATTAAGAATCATCTGAGAACCAAAGGACTTATAGAGATTGTGAATTTCAATCATATTTGTCATGCCCGAATGTTTTAATCGGGCATCTAGCCGTTTAGTAAACCCTGGATCCCCGACAGAAACATTCGGGGATGACCTTAAAACTACACATTTAATAAGAAATAAAAGATAAACGTAATGAGACAATCCGTCATGATAATCAGGATAAATGAACGAACTACAGCTGCTGTTGTTGCCTTTCCTACCCCTTCAGCCCCACCCCGGACGTTTAATCCCTGATGACAGCCAACGATGGCGATGATGGCCCCGAAGAAGAATGTTTTAACTAAACCCGTGACAATATCCTTAATCGCCAGCGCTGAAAAAACCATCTTCCAAAACATCTCGTGGCTGATGTGCAATTTATACACACAAATTAGATAGCCACCCCAGATACCAATAACATCCGAAAGCATGGCCAAAACGGGCAACATCAAGATCAAACCTAGAAAACGAGGGACGACTAAATACTTAACAGGATTCACAGCAAAAGCTTTAAGGGCATCCACCTGCTCGGTGACCTTCATAGAGCCAATTTCAGCGGCGATCCCTGCCCCCACCCGTCCAGCGACAATCAAGGCTGTCAACACAGGAGCCAGCTCCCGGGTTAAAGCCACGGAAACAATCTTAGGGATCAACATCTCCGCCGACATCTGCACCATCTGATAGGCCATCTGTAGGGCAATAATCATCCCTACAAAAAACGCTACCAGCGAGGAGATAACACAACTACCCGGACCAATACGATTGGCTTGTATCAAAGAACGAGCCCCCTTAAATGAAGGGGTCAAAGACAATATAACTGTCTGAGAAAAAAGAATAGTTAATTGGCCTACGTAACGAATGATCCCGTTGGTCGCAGAACCTGTTCTTAAGACGAGATTAAGCATGTTTAGAGTTGTTCAAAGACCAGCGCATCCCCTGTACGAACGACTTTAAGCTTACTACCCTCTTTAAACTTGCCGGCAATAATTTCTTCAGAAAGGGTATCTTCAATATAACGCTGAATCGTTCTCTTTAAAGGACGAGCCCCGTAAAGAGGGTCATACCCTTTTTCAATTAAGAACTCTAAGGCTTCAGGACTTAAGGTAATCTCAATCCCTCTGCCCTTGAGACGATCGGCGACATGCTGAATTTCCATAATGACAATGCCATGAAGATCCACCTTGGTCAAAGGTCTAAAGACAATAATATCGTCGATGCGATTTAAGAATTCCGGTTTAAACGCCTTCTTGACCTCACCGAGTAATCGTTCACGAAGAGCTAGATAAGAAGAGTCTTCCTTCTGAGCCACAAACCCCAAGGTTGAAGCGCTACGAACAGCCTCTGCCCCGACATTAGATGTCATGAGAATAATCGTATTTCTAAAATCGACCACACGACCCAGACTATCTGTTAATCGACCTTCTTCAAAGACCTGAAGAAGTAAATTAAAAACATCTGGATGAGCTTTTTCTATTTCATCTAAAAGAATAACAGAATAAGGTCGACGACGAACCTTCTCGGTTAACTGTCCACCTTCTTCATAGCCGACATATCCTGGAGGAGCTCCGATTAAACGAGAAACATTAAACTTATCCATGTACTCTGACATATCAATCTGAATTAAAGACTTCTCATCTCCAAAAATAAACTCAGCCAGAATTCGGGCCAACAAAGTCTTACCCACACCCGTGGGGCCTAAAAATATAAAAGAACCGATAGGTCTAAGAGGATTCTTAATCCCGGCTCTAGAACGACGCACAGCACGGGCAATCGCTGTAATCGCCTCATCCTGACCGACGATGGATTTTTTCATCTGATCTTCCATCTTTAAAAGACGTTCGCTTTCCTTCTGCTCTAAACGAATCAAAGGAATCTTAGTCCATTGGGAGACTACCTTAGCAATATCATCGTCGGTGATAGTTAAAGAAATATCATCCCGTTTCTGAATCCATTCCGCACGCTTACGATCCAATTGATCCCGGACATCTCTCTCTTGATCGCGCATTTTAGCAGCGCGTTCAAAGTCCTGAGACTTGATAAAACCTTCTTTTTCCTTACGAGACTGTTCAATCTGTTCTTCTAAGGCTTTAATATCGTCAGGAACAACCATCGCCTGCAAACGGGCTTTAGCGCCTGCTTCATCGAGAATATCCACGGCCTTATCCGGAAGAAAACGATTAGAAATATAACGATCTGACAAGCGAGCCGCCGCATCTAACGCCTCATCAGAAAACTTTACTCTATGGTGAGCTTCATACTTATCGCGCAGCCCCTTTAAAATCAAAATAGTCTCTTCCACCGATGGAGGATCGACAAGGATGGTTTGAAAACGACGCTCTAAAGCAGCATCCTTCTCAATATTCTTTCGATACTCATCTAAAGTTGTTGCCCCAATACACTGAATCTCACCGCGAGCCAAGGCTGGCTTTAAAATATTAGCCGCATCAATAGCTCCTTCGGCAGCACCAGCACCGACAAGAGTATGGATTTCATCAATAAACAAAACAAGTTTTCCTGAACGTTTCAACTCATCCATCACCGCCTTGATGCGTTCTTCAAACTGACCACGGTATTTCGTTCCAGCAATCATCATCGCTAAATCCAGAACCACAATCGTCTTCTCCCGTAGAATCTCAGGAACATCTCCGGCGACAATAAGCTGAGCCAAACCCTCAACAATGGCTGTCTTACCAATACCTGCTTCCCCTAACAGGACAGGATTATTCTTGGTGCGACGAGACAAGATCTGAATCACCCGTTCAATTTCATTCTTACGTCCGATCACAGGGTCTAGCTTACCGTCCTTG
>JADFYF010000079.1 GCA_015233165.1 Candidatus Omnitrophota bacterium | reverse complement strand
GAATAGCGCAGGTGTTGAGCATCACAATATCCGCATCAAACTCCGATTTCACAAACTCATACTTCTCCTTAGTCAAAATCGACTTAACCAACTCCGAGTCGTATTCATTCATAGAACAGCCGTAGGTTTCGAGGAAAATTTTATTCATAGGTGCGAGAGTATAGCGTAAAAGTTATTTGAAGTCCATGATGCAGAGGGTTGTCAATTAATAGAGCGCTGTCCCTATTTTTTCATCTTCTTCATCGCATCCGAACAGACTTTGCAGCAGGATTGGCGATAGCCTTTGAAGCGACCGGTTTTAAATCCCACCCTTTCGCGTCACTGACATATCCATCTCTCCTTAACCATATCCGACAATGCCCTATTTCCATTCCAATAAATCGCCCGATTATACATGAAGGTGGTTAATATTCGAGGGATTTATCTTAAGGGGCGGGATGTAGGAGGTACTTAATTTTTTCTTCTTTTTCTAAGACATAAATCACATCAAATAAATTTGAAGCGGTTGGATTACCGTTGGAGCTCAGCATGCGCATCAGGCTTTTGGCATCCTTCTTGGTCAATTTGGCCAGCTTTTCAAAACCTATCATGGCATTAATGTAATCCCTCAGAAGCACCTTCCCTGTTTTGAGGTCGCCTGCCAGCATGCATTCAATACTTTCCCGAAGCATTCCTTCCCGGAATTCGGCATCCTGTAACGCACGTTTCTGTACCGTTTCTTTAAAATCTCTCGTGATAGCCATCAGTATAATCCTTTTTTACGTCTTTTATATTCTTCCCAAAGCTCCATTGCCTGATCAATATCTTCTTGCTGGCGCTGTTTTGTTCCACCACCTAGAAGAATAACCAAGGCATCTCCATCCTTACCAACATAGACCCGATAACCCGGCCCCCAATCGATTCGCAACTCTTGAAAAGCACCTTTAACTGGCTTAAGGCTTGAGATGTTTCCTTCTGCGACACGGGTTAAATATGTATTAACCTTATTGGCTACATAGGCATCAAGCGTATCGAACCAATCTGCAAAAGGACTACTGCCATCTTCTGTAATGTATTCTTCTACTCTAATCATAAGGTAACATATATGATACTAATAGGCAAATCTAATTATTGATTGTTTTGGGGAGTTTTGATTACCACTCCGGTTGGGGAAGCCGGAGAACCGATTTGAAACTCAATTATAATATAACAAACGTCTTATTTCCCGAAGAACTTCAACACCATCTGATCGGGGAAATCAGAAAATTAAACCGTTCCATTCTACACAAAGGTGGTTCATATTCGAGAGATCGTTTTGTTGGCGCCAACAAAATGATCAGAAATATTCTGCTTCGAATTGATACATCCTTGTTTGGCTCTGTCGACAACCTTCAAAAAATTCCGCCATTCATCATAATCCAAAAGAACCTGCACATCACGAGCCAGCCAGTATTCCACACCATTTTTCTGATACGCTGCATCTTCGAATTTCTTGTTTAACTGCACAATCATTTGTTTCTCCATATTACCCTCCCTGATTTAATTCTGATTTTTATTAGGAGGAAGACGACAAACTAAGGTAGCGTGAAAAGGTGGGAATTTGACGAACTGCCTCATTACTAAACAGCATTATTAGACAATGCGGATGATTCTATCAAGGCTTTTTCTTGGAGACCTTTGAACTATTCCAGCCAACTTTAAAACGACCACAACAAGGAAACCATCACCTTGCGAGGTTTCTTGTTGGGCAGAACCAAGTTGGGATCCTCTGACGAATATCCGTCTTCATATTTGGAAACAGAAATATCAATCGGATATTCATTTTCAATGCTTGTTTGTTCCTCAAACATTTTTTTGGTGCCCATCACATGCATGTGAAATCGCGAATGATCTCTCCACACCGCTTTCTTTGTTTCCACTTTCTTAGGATTCATAAAAAACACGAACATGATCGCATCCTTACTCTTTCCATAAGGAACCTGCGTCAGTTGAAGAATATTTCTCTTAATCCTGTATTCCGAAGAGACACTGGCAAGAAATCCAGCATAACGACCATCGACAAAATGACTTGTTGTCTTGTCCTCCTTTTCAAAATCTTCCGGTTGAAATCTCTGTCTCATCACCGTCGCTTTAGCCACAGGGACAGATGAGCTTAATACATCTGATTGAACAGATGATGGATGCCTCTGAGCTGAAACTATGATCGGTGACAAATAAATATAATTAGAGGGAGCTTCGGCATGACAGGTCGATGTTAAAAAGAATATGGGCAGAACCAGCAATAAAGTCTTCATCGCGGTCACCACCTCTCTTAGGAATCCCCATTAAATCATCAATCGAGCTTCCTATTTAAAGTGTAACACATAATTCTTACTTCTTACGACCAATTCCTCCTGTTTGGGAAAGCTCTTTCTATCATGATCTGTTTTAGGGAAGGATGTGTGATAACACAGACTAATTCAAATCAGCGACAATCTTATTCAGTTCAGCTATTTCTTTGTGCAGGGTGGCTAATCGTTCTTTTTCTTTAACGATGATATCTTCAGGGGCTTTACTAACGAAGGCTTCATTGGACAGCCGGGATTGAAGACCATCGATGGATCTTTGTTTCACAGCAATGTCGGCTTGCATACGTTTCTTCTCGGCGATCAAATCGACTAAACCACCCAGTGGAATAAAAACCTTCAAGGTGCCAACGACAGCATTGGCCGATTCTTTGACAGCGGTGACCTTGGCATCAACCGTGATCGTCTTTAATTTTCCCAATCGCTGAATATCCCCCTGATTTTCCAAAAGCAATTTCGCATTAGCTTCATTATCAGGAACAAGAATCACATCCACGGTTTCATTAGGTTTCACATTCCATTGAGTACGGATGTTGCGAATCGCCGTAATCACGTCGATCACAGTTTGCATGTCATCGAAAGCCCTCTGATCAATCAGCTCCTTCTGAAGAACTGGCCAAGAAGCCTGTGATAAACATCCGCCCTCGGTGTTCATCCTACTGTAGATCTCCTCGGTGACAAATGGAATAAACGGATGCATCAGTTTAAGTGAATTTTTAAGGACAAACAATGCCGTCTTCTGCACATTCACGTCATTCCACTTGGCCTTAATCAACTCCAAATACCAATCACAAAAAGATCCCCAAAAGAATTCCTGAACCAGAACTTCTGCTTCAGAATTATGGTAGGTTTCAATCGCATTCGACGTCTTAGCCAGCGTCTCATAAAAACGACCGATAATCCAACGTGACGGCAGATCCAGAGCTTTGACATCTAAATTCTCGTAATCCCCCTTCTCCAAAGTGTCATTACAATTGGTAAAGACCAAACGTGAGGCATTCCAAATCTTATTAGCAAAGTTGCGGCCGATCTCAAACTTCTCTTTCGAAATATAAATATCCTGGCCCGAGTTATAGATCAGGCTAAAACGAAGCGCATCAGCGCCGTACTCCTCGATGATTTCCAAGGGATCCAGGGCATTGCCTAAAGACTTAGACATCTTGCGTCCCTTGGCGTCACGCACTGTTCCATGAATAATCACGTCAGTAAAAGGCGGCTTACCCATAAATTCATAACCCGCCATGACCATACGAGCGACCCAAAAGAAAATAATTTCTGAGGCAGTAAACAAGGCAGCCGTGGGATAGAAGAATTTCAGATCCGGATTCTCCTTAGGCCAACCCAAGGTTGCAAATGGCCACAGCCACGAGGAAAACCAGGTATCAAGAACATCTTCATCTTGGCGAAGGTCGACATCATGTCCGTGCTGGGCTTTCGCCTTAGCTTTAGCTTCGGTTTCTGACTTGGCGACAAACACATGACCGTCCTTGTCATACCAAACAGGAATCCGATGTCCCCACCAGATCTGACGAGAAATGCACCAATCGCGGGTATCTTCCAACCAATTGATATAAACCTTCTCCCATCGCTCAGGACGAATCTTGATTGTCCCATTCTTCACCGCTTCTAAAGCAGGCTTAGCCAAAGGCCTCATCTTCACAAACCACTGCTTGGAAAGATAGGGTTCAACGACGGTATCGCAGCGATAACAGTGCCCGACGGAATTCTTATGATCTTCCATCTTCACTAAAAGCCCTTGAGCTTCTAAGTCAGCTAAAATCTTTTTACGCGCATCAAAACGATCCATCCCGCTATACGCTCCACCCTTTTCGTTGATACGGGCATCAGGATGCATGACATTGATTAAAGATAGGTTGTGACGCTGCCCCATAGCAAAGTCGTTAGGATCATGCGCCGGAGTTACCTTCACCGCCCCTGTTCCAAACTCAGCGGCCACAAAGTCATCAGCGATAATTTTGATTTCACGATTCACCAAGGGCAAAATAAGTGTCTGACCAATCAGATGAGCATAACGAGGATCTTGAGGGTTCACCGCTACAGCCACGTCTCCTAGCATGGTCTCAGGACGTGTGGTCGCAACAACAATACCAGGAAATTTGTCATCCCCGAATGTTTCTGTCGGGGATCCAGCCTCTGGATTCCCGATAAAAGCATTCGGGAATGACAGGGTTTTATCTTTGAATGTATAAAGCAAATAATACAACTTACCATTCTTCTCCTGATGTTCCGCTTCTTCATCCGACAAAGCGGTCTGACAGCGAGGACACCAGTTGATGATACGCTCGCCACGATACAACAAATCTTTTTCAAACAGACGAATAAAAACTTCCTTCACCGCTTCGCTATACTCATCGTCCATGGTAAAACGCGTACGTGGCCAATCGCAGGAGGAACCAATCTTCTCTAACTGATGAATGATCGTATCGCCGTATTCCTTTTTCCAGGACCACAGTCTCTTCGTAAATTCCTCGCGTCCCAAATCCTGACGTTTCTTACCTTCCTTCGCCAATTGTTTCTCGACGACGTTTTGCGTGGCAATCCCGGCATGATCTGTTCCTGGCATCCAAAGCGCTTCAAAACCGTTCATACGCTTGTAACGAATCAGGATATCCTGCAACGTATTATTAAGGGCATGGCCCATGTGCAAGATACCGGTAACGTTAGGAGGCGGAATCACGACGGTAAATGGCTTCTTGTTGGAATTAGGGACAGCATGAAACACATTGCCGTCCTTCCAGACCTTCAGCCATTTTTCTTCGGATTCTTTAGGATTATATTTTGAAGAAAGTTCCATAATTTAAATTATTGATGCCACGTCTTTGGCATAAGAGACACTACTGTCATCATAATAAGAACGACGAATAACATAAATAATCCGCCGCAAACCCATCGTAAAGTCACTCTATTCTTTAAGAAACTTCTTAAGATGAGAAAAATACAGAAAGTCAGAATCGCAGGTACTCCAAAAACAACAAAGACACAAACAAGAAGACTCTGGATCATTTACTTCTTATCCTTCATTAATTTATACTCAATCCCGTCCACCAAGGCTTCCCAACTAGCTTCAATGACGTTTTGGTGAACGCCAACCGTCGTCCAGGAGCCATTTTCGTCTTGATTCTCGATGAGAACACGCACGAGAGCGGCAGTACCGTCCTTGGTATCAAGAACGCGGACCTTATAGTCGGATAAATGCATGTGTTCCAGATTAGGATAAGATTTTCTCAAAGCACTACGAAGAGCGCGGTCTAACACTTCCACCGGACCATGCCCCTCTACTGTGGCCATTTCATCATTGCCATTGACCTTCAAACGAACAGTCGCTCCGGCAATAACGCTGCCGTCTAACTTCTTTTCGGTATAGACCTTAAAACCATCCAGATGAAAATTAGGCTGATGCTGTTTGAGATGACGTTTCATAAACAATTCAAAGGACGCTTCCGCTCCTTCAAACTGATACCCTTGATGTTCCTTATCTTGAAGCTCCTTCATAATCTCTTTGGCTTCCGGAGAATTTTTATCAAGTGTAATATTCAACTTCTGAGCCTTCAAAATAATCGGCATCTTACCAGCCAACTCGGACGTCAAAAATCGACGATGATTCCCGACAATATCAGGATTAATGTGCTCATAGGCCATAGGATTCTTAAGCATCGCATCGATATGGACTCCTCCTTTATGAGCAAAGGCTGAATGCCCAATGAAAGGATGATTATTCGACAACGTATAATTACTAACCTCACTAATATAATAAGACGTATTCATCAGATCCTTGATCTTAGAATTAGCGATCGATTGTCTTTTCATCTTCGTTTCTAAAATCGCCATAATAGTGCACAAATCCGCATTTCCGCAGCGCTCGCCTAAACCATTAAAGGTCCCCTGCACCTGAATACAACCAGCGTTAATCGCCGCTAAAGAATTAGCAACGGCCAAATCCTGATCGTTATGCGTATGAATTCCTAAAGGTCCTTTGATTTTCTTTCGAACATCTTTGACGATCTTGGCAATCTCGTCGGGCAGGGTTCCCCCATTGGTATCACACAAAATAATACAATCCGCCTTGGCTTTATAAGCGGCCAATAACGTCTTGATGGCATACTTAGAGTTCTTCTTATACCCGTCGAAAAAATGCTCCGCATCATAAAAAACTTCAAGTTTATTCTTCTTTAAAAAAGCGACCGAATCAGAAATCATATTCAGATTCTCTTCCATCGTAGTTTTGATGACATCGGTGACATGCAAATCCCAACTCTTTCCAAAAATGGTAACAGTTGGCGTTTTAGAAGCTACCAACTCTTTTAAGTTAGTATCCTCCTCAGCCTTGATGTTGGCACGACGAGTAGACCCAAAGGCAGCCAGCTTTGCATTCTTAAGCTTACGAGTCTTCATCAACTCAAAATACTCTTTATCCTTAGGGTTAGAACCAGGCCATCCGCCTTCGATGTAATGGATACCGAGTTCATCTAATTTCTCGGTGAGCTTCACCTTATCCGCAACGGTATAGGAAACCCCTTCGGTCTGTGAACCATCCCGCAGGGTTGTGTCATAAATGACGATATTCTTCAATTCTTTTTTTACCATCTTATATCCTTTATGTAGGGGCGAACCTTGTGTTCGCCCTTTATATTGGGCGATGACAAGCATCGCCCCTACATTATATTTGTTCCAATTTAAATGCCTTATGTAATGATTTAACAGCTTTGTCTGCCAGATCCTGCTGAATAATACAAGAAACGCTGATTTCCGATGTGGAAATCATATCAATATTAATCTTCTCGTCCGCTAACACCTTAAACATCTTAGCAGCGATCCCACTATGTGAACGCATCCCGCTTCCGACTAAGGACACACGGGCGACGTTACGATCTTCAAGGATTTCTCCAGCGCCAATCTTGCCACCAATCGCCTGGGTTGCCTTGATCGCTTTATTTAATTCCGACTTAGGAACAGTAAAAGAAATATCAGACAAACGATCATGAGGAACATTCTGCACAATCGTATCGACGTTGACCCCCTCTTTAGAAATAGCGCTAAAAATAATCGCAGCAATCCCCGGCTTATCAGGAACACTA
>JADFYF010000078.1 GCA_015233165.1 Candidatus Omnitrophota bacterium | reverse complement strand
CTTAAGCTGTTCATCCGTCGGAGTTGGATTAGCCACCACCACTCCTTCCAGTTTCTTCTCAAGGGCATTCTGATCTACAGACGCAGTCGTTACCGCCTCATTAACCCTAGATATCTCCCTCATCGCCGGTAACGCTGGCTCTTGAGGGGCTGCTAAAGATTCTTTCAAAGATACTGCCCCAGCAACAGGTTCAGCTGCTGTTTCCTGCACCGACATCTTAGGCTGCTCCTGAACCTTCCTAAGACCGTACATAGGATCGATGGGCTTCTTCATCATATACATAGCGATCACAACCGCAAGGAAGATTCCGATGATCCATAGAATTGAAAGCGTTTGTTTTCGACTCATATAACCCCTTATAACTCCCTGTAACTTAATTTCACATACACTGTTCGACCTGTTGAATCGACAGCGGCCATAAACCCCGGAGGAATCATCGTTTGTAATCGCGTATCGTAATACTGCAACTGATTATACCCACCGGTTAAATTTCCCGTCGATGGATCAAAAACACCGGTGGGCCCGCAATAATTGTTAACCAGACTTCCATATTGAATCATATTCCCCTTACCCGTAAGCCACCATTGATCAACCTGAAACGATCCATTCAAGGCCACGATAACAGCGTCCAACTCCAGATTAGCCGGAGCGCTGTTGGCTAAAACAGTAATATCATTCTTAGAAACCAATCCCAACATATCCGTGCTGGCCGGGTTGGTTCTAGGATCTGTGTTATAAACCAAATTACCGCTGATATACATCTGATTCGCACTCGCCACCGTGACCTGCCCTTTCACCGTACCCTGAACAGTCACATTCCCATCTGTCGTCGAGGAATTTGTATTCTGAACATAGATCATTCCGTTAGTGGGTTTAGCCATATTGGTATTATTCCACCCTCGAGCCGAGTTGGTCACATTGATGGTCCCATTAGCATTAAAGACCACCGTACTGTTGCCTGTAAGAACCAAGCCCCCCGATGAGGCAGAGGAGGAAATATTATTTAATAAAGCTGTGGTCGGAAAGGTCACCGTCGGAGCACTAAGCGTCAAACCGTTAACAAAATTAGGATTACTCGTCACCCCATTATAATAATTAATTGCTGATCCTGATTGAGTGGTTGTCCCGTCGAAGATCGGACTACCGGAAATATTTAACGTCCCATTGGTACGCACCGGCCCTACCGTCGTCATTCCTGTAATCCACCATAAGGCTCCATAGGTTGGATGAATTTCAGTATTACTCAAATAGGCGTAGGATGAAATCGACGTCTGCTGGGCTTTTAGAACCAGGGTTTTGGTTACACCATTGTAGGTTCCAACGGAAGTTAATGTGTATATGGGCCAGCTGGCTCCGTTACTTGCAGCTGTTACAGAATAGCTCCCCATCTTACCACTGCCTGGATCAAAGCTGGCATTGCTCACTGTAAATGATGACGCGGGACTGCTATATCCTCGTAACTGAATAAACGCATCCGTGATCCCCGCATCCGCGATGTAATACGCCCGACTTGAGTCCGCCCCTCTATTGGCCGTCGATAGCCCATGAGCTGAGGCTAAAATATACGCCGCAACAAAGGAGACAATCAAAAAAAGAAAAATGAGCGAGAACGCCAGCGCGTATCCTTTATTTTGACTAAGTCGTCTCATGGATGATTCCTCAAATTAATCAAGGTAGTTGCCGCCCCTGACACCGCTCTTCCTAAAACTGTCTGCGTTAAAGCCACATCCACCCCTATAACCGCCGATGAATAATTGGCAACCGAAGGAATCCAGAAGCGCAGCGTCAACGTCGATCCTGTCGGTGCTGTATAAATCACCTCATCCATTGTTCCCAAAGCCGTCGGATGATGATAAATCAACTGGGTGGACGTGTTGTCTAACTGATACCAACGCTCAATATTATCCAACCCCCAATAATGAAGCTCTGCCATAATGGCAATATTATACGAAACCCCCTCGGATAGACGATAAATCCCCGTAGGTTCTTTTGTTCCCTCAATCAACTTGCTTAAGACCAGATGACATCCATCCTGAAGCATCTGGGCAGAAATCCCTGAGGAATACACCCGTCGGGTTGTATTATAAAAATTAACCACCACCGTCACTAAAACCAAGGTGAACGCAACAGCCACCATGGTCTCAACAAGTGTAAAGGCTTTGTTATGAATAATTCTTGGCATAGGCCTCAATTAGGTATCGGGTCATTGGCGATATCGGTGGCGTAATATTCTCTCATGGTTACCTTCCCTGAGAGAATCTGTTCCTGCCAATTCACCTGAACCTGCACCTTTTTACGATACGTATCTATCGTCGTCACGCTAACAATCGCATTCCCTAAAAAATCATCACTCGTCGTATTATACGTTCCCTTACTATCCAGGGTGACAGCCGCGGAAGCAACACTAACGATATTGACATAGGTCAGCCTGCGCTGTTGCTCTAGGATTTGCTGGGCAACATACCGGGCTTGAATCTTATGTTTGGCATAGGAGGCTAAAAATTGACTGTTGAGAATTGAAACAGACGATGCTGTTAAGAAAATATCGATAATGGCTATCGCAACCAGAACTTCAACCAGCGTGGAGCCTTGTGTAGAAGACTGTTTCATAAGTTCCTTTAGTTACAACTCTGTCCTTCCCAAATGCTCTTTCTTATTGTACAAAGGATTCTTTGGTACTGAAGACAAATTCCATAAAAATCTCCTTCTTCCCAGACGCCGTCTCACAAACAGTCTTCTGATTTAAGGATACCACACCTGACTGGAATTACCCATGCTCTAAGTACACGAAACAATTGAACTAACGGTAAGAATCTTTACGCAGATAAGCAGCAGCCATGATGACAATCTTTCCTTTACTATCAATCTGATAAAAAAGCCTAAGATCTCCTAAGCGGTAGCGCCATGTTTCCGGAGAATAGGCTTTTAACTTCTTAATGTTCTTTCCAAAATAGGGCTGTTGCGACAACTGAGGATAGATGTAGGTCTTAATCTTTACGTAAACATGTTCCCATCTCTTACCCAGAATATCTTCAAGGTCTTCTAAAAATCCATCCGCTTCAAAGATACGATAATTATTTAACAAACTTCCCCTTTCGCGCTGCAGCATTGGCATGACCTCGCTTAAGGCGCTGCATCAACTCTGCATCAGAAAGAATTTCTTTCATCTCAACATCATCAACCAAACTTACATTGGCAATCGTGTCCAAGACGGCATGAGTAATGAAATTTGAAATAGGCCTGTGTTCTTGTTCAGCCGCACGGGCAATTTGATCGTAATCACTGTCTTTTAATCGAGTCGTTATGGTCTTTGACATCCTCACCCTCCTTTATTAGGCAAATAGAATATAATGTATTCATTTGTATTCGTCAAGTCGAAGGAGGATTTTAAATCTTATTGGGCAATATTGGGATCCGTCATACTCGAAGAGGCTTTGGCATCCCGGTAACGATGCATGGCCTGGCGGAGCATGGGGAGATTACGGGCAAAATTCAAAGCGGCTAAAAGGCAAATACCACCACCGATGAGCATGGTCATGGGAACGCCGATGCGATGCGAACACCATCCTTCGATGAGACTGCCTAAGGGTGTCATTCCCATAAATGCGACGGTATAGATACTCATAACGCGGCCACGCATATTATCCTCGACAACTGTTTGCAAAAGTGTATTACTGACAGCAAATAACATCATCATCCCGAAACCAACAACGACCATCGCCATCCAGGATAACCAAAGAAGATGAGACAGTGCAAACACCATCAAGCCTATCCCAAATAACGCCGATGAACCCGCTAACAGACGACCATATCCTTTAATCCCCTGTCGTGATGCCAGATAGATCGCCCCACTTAACGCTCCAAGACCGGAGGCTCCAATAAGAAACCCTAGGGTGCTGGCATTACCGTGAAAAATATCCTTGGCAAAGACAGGCATGAAAACCATATACGGCATTCCTGTCAAACTCAACGTGGCTACCAAAATCAAGATAGCTCTCATCGGAATATGGCCGGCGACATAAACAAAACCTTCCCCTATGCCCTGCCAAAGAGTCAACTGAGAAATATCTTTAGGACGAAGAGAAATCTTCATATTCAATAAGGAGAAAATAACGGCCAGAAAGCTTAAGGCATTCAGAAGAAAACAACTGGCTTCTCCGGCGACACTAATTAACAAGCCGGCAATCGTGGGCCCTATTAAACGCGCTCCGTGCACCATTGATGAATTCAGCGCAATGGCATTGCCTAAATCCTCCTTCTTCTCGATAATATCGACCACAAAAGACTGACGAGCTGGAATATCAATCGCGTTAATTAATCCCAGAACAAAGGACAGAATTAAAATCGCAGGCACACTGATGTGATTGGTAATCAACAGAAGGCCCAAAATGGAGGCCTGTACCAAGGAGGCGCTCTGAGTCATGATGAGCAATCGTCGACAATCCATCCGATCAATCAACACGCCGGCCATCGGTGTTAAAAGAAAGGTTGGTATCTGACTTAAGAACCCCACCAAGCCCAACAAATAGGCCGACGACGTCAGACGATAAACAAGCCAGGCTAAGGCCGTCATCTGAAGCCAGGTCCCGATCAAAGAAACACTTTGACCCAAAAAATACAGACGATAATTGCGATATTGTAACGCTCGTCCTATAAAACGTAATGTTTGCATATAAATCCTAAAAATTCCCCTCCCCCTGTGGGAGGGGTTAGGGGAGGGGGAATACATAAATAATTTCACCCCCACCTAGCCTCCCCCATTCAGGGGGAGGAACCCTGATAAAAACTCAAATACATTAATCTACATAATGAAATTGAATCGGTGTCTGAACATCCGGATGAAGGCTCTTATGTACAGGACAGGTATGAGCTGCCGTTTCTAACAAAGAGCGTTTATCGGCAGGAATCCCTTTAGGCATATGAATATCGACGACAATCTTAGAAATTCTTCTGACAGGAAGGGCCACCATCTCCTTAGACACATCAATTGTAATCCCTCGAACATCCACCTGATTCTTGTTAGCTGCAATACCCATCACCGTCGCCATGCATGATGCCAAGGCTGCGGCAACCAAGTCCGTCGGAGAAAAAGCCTCTCCCTTACCCATATTATCTTTAGGAGCGTCGGTCAAAATCACAGAACCCGACTGCTCATGTGTTAAACGGCATCGCAAATCCCCTTCATAAAACACCTTGATCTTAACCATATCCTCCTCCTCAATATTTATATTGGGTCAATTGTATTAGTAAAAACTTTCACGGCAAGAATTATTTCAATGCTCTCTTATTCAAATCGTAGAGCTTCGATGGGATTAAGCAAGGAGGCTTTGTAGGCAGGCCAGAGGCCGAAGACTAATCCGACAAATAAAGAGAATACCGTCGCCAAGATAATAGAAAAAATGGACACGTTAACGGCCCATCCGGCAAATAAGGTCAACAAAAGAGAGACTCCCGCCCCAAAAGCAACCCCAGCCAATCCACCAATCAAGGATAACATCACCGCCTCAATGAGAAATTGAATCATGATATCCTGACGATTCGCGCCAATGGCCTTACGTAAACCAATTTCTTTAGTACGCTCCGTCACAGAAACCAACATAATATTCATAATCCCAATCCCACCGACGAGCAAGGAAATCGCCGCAATAGATCCCAGAAGCATCGACATCGTCTTAGTCGTCGACTCCAGGGTCGCCTTGATATCCGCCATATTCCGCACCTGAAAGGCGCTATCCTGATCTTTAACGTTAATCCGATGCCTCTTATTTAATAACTGTGTCACCCCGTCTTGAATACTATCTAACGATTCCGGAGTTGCTCCTTCCACGTAGAGAGAATCAATATACTGCTTCCCCAAGACCCTATACATCGCCGTCGAAATAGGAACAAGAATCACATCATCCTGATCCCGAAAACCATTCGCTCCCTTGGTAGGCAGTACCCCAATAATCTTAAAATTCACCAAATTGATTTTAATATCTTCGCCAAGAGGATTCTTATCTCCAAATAGCTGACTCACGACCGTCGCTCCTAAAAGAGCCACCTTAGCGCGACTAGTCACTTCTTCACTGGTAAAAAATCTTCCTGTCTCAGGCGTATAGGCGCGCATCGGCGCATAATCCACATCCACGCCATCAACTTCCGTATTCCAATTCTTACTACCTGCCACCACCTGCACCCGTCCAGACACTGTTCCGGAGACTCTTTTGACAGAAGAAGACATTTGACGAACAGCGACGACATCAGCAAAGGTTAATCGAGTTACAGCTCCGGCCTGCAGAGATACTCCCCCTGAGTTTAAAGTTCCAGGTCGAACCATCAATAAGTTAGAACCTAAGGAAGCCAGCTGAGCCTGTATAGATTCCTGAGCTCCTCGTCCTAAAGCCAGCATCGCAATCACCGCCGCCACCCCAATCAGAATCCCTAGGATCGACAACAAAGAACGCAGCTTATGAGACAACATCGCATAAACAGCCTGCTTCAAAGAATCCATCCATTTACCTGCATCGGAAAAAGAAGAATGAATCTTGTCCAGAAAACTCCAGTCATAAGTTCCCTCCCCCTTGTGGGGAGGATTAAGGAGGGGGGAAATCAACTGAGAGGTATCAGAAACAATAATCCCATCCTTCATCACAATCACACGACTGGCATAGGTGGCCATTTCCTTCTCGTGGGTCACCATGACAATCGTCTTGCCTTGTTCATGAAGCGTTTTGATAATACCCATAATCTCATCTTTACTCTTACTATCTAAATTTCCCGTCGGTTCATCCGCCATCAATAACATCGGTTCATTGACCAGAGCGCGAGCAATTGCCACCCGTTGTTGCTGTCCACCGGAAAGCTCATTAGGCCTATGCGTGATGCGATCCTTAAGACCAACCGCTTCTAATTTTTCTTCGGCTTTATCCAATTGATGAATGGAGGCGTACACAAGAGGCAGACCGGCATTTTCAAGGGCGGTCATCCGAGGCAGCAGATGAAACTGCTGAAACACAAAACCTATAAGCCGATTACGAACCAACGCCATTTGCTCGTCGGTCAATTGAGTCACATCGTATCCGACCAACTTGTAGCTTCCGCTGTTGGGTCTGTCTAAAAGACCAAGCATATGCATCAGTGTCGACTTACCAGACCCTGAAGACCCCATAATCGCCACAAACTCACCCGCCTTGATCGTCAAAGAAACATCATTGACAGCGCGAACTTCCTGAGTTCCGACGGTATAGGTCTTACAGATATTTTTTAATTCAATCATGATCGTCTATTTCCCTCTGCCGCTACTACTGCCACCACCGGCAGGCCTTGCTGGAGCAAAAGGATTACTGCCCCCTTTAGCCTTCAACGAAGGTTTCTTGGTTCTGATGACCACATGATCCTCTTCTGTTAAACCACCGGTAATCTCTATATTCTTATCGTCGGTAATCCCGGTCAAAACTTCCTTGCGAAGAGGTTTTTGTCCCTGCTCCCCTTCAAGCCAGACAAAACTTTGATCTTCTTTCTTAGTCACAGCGGCAATAGGCAGAAGAAGAATATGCTCCTTGCTTTGAAGAATAAAATCCACATTGGCATTCATACCGGAACGAAAGAAATCAGGAATAGATTCGGGAAGAATATCAACGTTATAAATCGTCACATTATTCACCGTCGTTGATTCATAATAAATATGATCAACTATAGCGTTGAGTCTTGTATCTGGATAGGCATCTAAGGATATCACCGCCTTCTGATTCAATTGAATTCTTCCGATATCGCTCTCATCCACC